>NZ_RAWC01000335.1:0-6638 GCF_003611685.1 Corallococcus sp. CA049B
GGAGGGCTCGGGCGCGGGTGCGCTCGCGCGCGGCGGAAGGGCCGGCGGCGGCGCGGAGGGTTCAGGCAGCTCCGGCGCGTCCGTGAAGCGCGTCACCCAGGCGGCTCCCAACGTGAACAGCAGGAACAGCCCCAGGCTCAGGCCAGGGATGAGGAGCCAGCGGACGAGGGTGCGGTGCGAGGACGCCATGGGCCGGGTGCCCGCGTGTCATACCCGCCTCACGCAGGGGCGTGAAGCGGGGATGCACGCGAGCGCCCGAGGCTACGGATACACCTCCCGGCGCGGGCTAGGCGGGGTCGTCGTCGGGGGCACCACCACCGCGCCCTCCGCGCGGATGCGCTGCTTGCGGCTGACGCCCAGCGTGGCGCCGAGCACCGCCGCGATGAGGCCCAGCAGCAGGCCCGCGAAGATGCCCCAGAAGACGCGGCCGGAGCGGTCCGCCACCTTCAGCGCGCCCTGCTGTGCCTGCTGGCCCACCTCGCCGGCCTTGGTCTTGGCCTGGTCCACCTGCTGCTGCACGCGGTCGGCCACGCCCTCCGCGTCCTGCCGCGACAGGTTGGTGTTCTGCGCGATGTTGCTCACCAGCAGCTCGCGATCCATGCGTCCCTGGCGCACGCCCTCGGTGACGATGTCCTTGGTCGCGGCCTCCAACTGGTTCGCGGTGATGGTGGGCTTGCCCTCCTCCCGCAGGCGCTTGTTCACCGGCGCGAGCGCGTCGTTGGCGTCCAGGCCGAACGCCTTCGCCGCTTCACCGCCGCCTGTCACGGCCCCCACGGCCGCGGTACCGCCCGCGCCCACCGCGGCCTTGCCCACGTTGAACACCGCGCCAAGCACGTTGGACACCAGCATGCCCACGACCATGACGCCCAGGAGCGTCGTCAGGCCCCAGAGCACCGCGCCGTGCATGGCGCCTCCCGCCTTGTCCACGATGCCCGCGCTGCGTGCGGCCACCACTCCGCCCACGAAGAGCGCGACCAGCGGGACGATGACGCTCCAGATGCCGGTGAAGATGCCCGCGGACTTCGCGCTCGACGCATCGGCGGGGTTCACCGACGACAGGCCCAGCGCCAGCCCCAGCGTGTAGAGCAATATCCAGACGCCCAGCGCGACGAAGGTGCCACCGAAGATGGCGCCCCAGCTCAGCTTGTACGCACTGCCCGGCACTGCTGGGATGATGCCGGCGCGTTCGCTCTCGACAATGGCTGCCATTGGACTTCACCCTCGCTTCCCGTGAGTCGCCGAAGCCGTGCTCGCAGGCATGGCCGGGGCGGACGTGTCTGGGTTGAAGGTGTGCACCTGGGAAGCCACGTCGTCCCACTGCCTCACGGCCGCTCCGTCCCGGAGGGTGGGGCGGAAGGCCGGGTGGCCTCAGCGCAGGCCGAGCGCGTCGAGGAGCAGTGCCTCGCGCGCCACCACCGGCTCGCGAGGGAGCGCGTCCGTGCGGTAGCGCGCGACGAGCGCGGGCAGCGTCACCGGGCTGCCGTCTCCCAGGCCGCTCCATGCGGCAAGCAGGCCCAGGACATGCTCGGGAGGCCGGCCGCGCGCCCGCAGCTCCGCGAGCGCGAACGCTCCATCACGCTTCGCCAGCCGCTTGCCGTCCTCGCCCAGCACCAGCGGCACGTGGAGGAACGCGGGCGCGCTCAGGCCCAGCGCGGCGTAGAGCTGGAGCTGCCGGGGCGTGGAGGGCAAGAGGTCGTCCCCGCGCAGCACGTGGGTGATGCGGCTGGCCGCGTCGTCCACCACCACCGCCAGCTGGTAGCTGGCCACGCCGTCGTTGCGGCGCACCACGAAGTCCCCCACCAGCGCCTGCACGTCCTGGACGTACGGGCCCATGAGCTCGTCCACGAAGCGCACCTCGCCTTCACGCGCGCGGAAGCGGTACGCGGGGGCGCGCGTGCGGGAACGCTCTGAAACCTGCCCGGCGGTGAGGTGCGCGCAGGTGCCGGGGTAGCGCGGGCCCTCGTCGGACAGGCCGTGGGGAGCGCTCGCCGCGCGGGCGATCTCCGCGCGCGTGCAGAAGCACGGGTAGATGAGCCCCTCGCGCTCGAGCTGCTCCTGGGCCTCGCGGTAGACGCTGTCGCGCTCGCTCTGGATGAGTGGTGTCTCGTCCCAGTCCAGGCCCAGCCAGCGCAGGTCCTCGTAGAGGTCCTGGAGGAACTGGGGGCGGCACCTCGCGCGGTCCAGGTCCTCGATGCGCAGGAGGAACGCGCCGCCCGCGGCCCGGGCCTGGAGCCAGCCCAGGAGCACGCTTCTCACGTTGCCCAGGTGCATGCGGCCGGTGGGGCTGGGGGCGAAGCGTCCTCGCATCGTGGCGGCAACCATAACTTCCCCGCCCGCCTTCGCGCGCTGGGAGAGAATGCCCCGCCGCTTCCTTCCGTTCCTTCGGGTGTGACTCCCTCCATGCGCTTCCTTCACTGCTCCGACGTCCACATCACCGAGGACTACTTCGCCCTGCCGCTGCGCAAGCTGGGCTGGCGCCGCTGGGTGGCGCTCGTGGAGCTGACGGCGGGAGGCCGGGCGAAGGCCTACCGGAACGCGCAGGCCACGCTGTCCACCATCGCCCGCGAGGCGGGCACGCACGGCGTGGACCACTTCATCCTCTCCGGCGACCTCACCGCCTACGCCCTGGAGGGCGAGTTCCGCGCCGCCCGCGCCGCGCTCGCGCCCCTGGCCCCCACGCCCGCGCGCTGCACCGTCATCCCCGGCAACCACGACGTCTTCACCCCTGGCGCCGCGCGTGACGGACGCTTCGCCCGGCACTTCGGGGACCTGCTGGACAGCGACCTGCCGGAGTACCGCCGCGAGGGTGCGTTCCCCTTCGTGCGCCTGGTGGGCGAGGGCGCCGCGGTGGTGGGCCTGTGCTCCGCGCGCCCGCCGCCCACGCCCGGCCTGTCCTACGGCACCGTGGGCCCCGCGCAGCTCGAAGGCCTGGCGGCCCTGCTGAAGGACGCCCGGCTGGACGGCCGCGCCATCCTGGTCGTCGTGCACCACGCGCCCCGGAGCTCCGCGAACCACGCGGACGGCTGGCACCATGGACTGCATGACGCGGACGCGCTCCTGAAGCTGCTGCCGGGCCCGCGCTTCGCGGTGCTCCACGGCCACATCCACCAGCGCTACCACCACCCGGCCACGGACGACCGGCCCCACCTGTTCGGCGCGGGCTCCTCCACCCAGGCGGGGAAGGAGGGCTACTGGCTCATCGAGGTCCAGGACGGCGTCGTCGTGGGCGGCACGAAGCACGTGCCCGCGTTGTGACAGTTCCCCCGGGCGGCGGTACAAGGGGCGCACATGACCCCGGCGCCCCCGTCCCCACCCGCTGAGTTGTCCCTGGAGGAGTACCGCTACCTGCGGCAGCTGGGACGCGTCACGGACGACCTCCTGGAGGAGAGCCTGCGGGAGCGCGAGACGCTCACCCAGTGCTTCCGGCGCTGCTTCCCCACGCTGCTCAAGCACCTGGGCGCGCGCGCCATCGCCGTCACCACGCGCGACGAGGAGCTGGTGGAGCAGACCTGGAGCGAGGGCGACTGGGGCGGCGTCTTCGCCGGGAGCCTTCTGGCGGGCCCCGTGGGCCTGAGCGTCCACGACACGGGCACGCTGCTCACCCAGACGCTGGACGTGGCGGGCTCACCGGTGGGCACGCTGGGCGTGCTCTTCGCGGGGCCGCCCGGTGACGCGGGCACCACCGCGAAGCGCGCGCGGGCGCTGGACGTGGTGGCGGAGGAGCTGGACACGGTGCTGATGCTGGTCCACACCGCGTCGGAGAAGCACCAGCTCATCCTCCAGTGCAACGAGCACCTGTCCAACCCCGTCTTCGAGGCGGGCATGGACCACGCGGTGCGCACGCTGGCGCAGCGGGTGCGGCTGCCGGGCTTCCTCCTCTTGTACCGCGACGCCGTGCAGCCGCACGTGCTGCACTACCGCACGTACCGGCACGGGCAGCTGGAGTACGAGAGCGGAGACCAGCCCGGCTCGCAGCTGGAGTCACTGCTGCATCAGCACGGCACGCGGCTTCTGCACGGGGACGCGGGCGTGCTCAAGCGCCTGTTCGACGGGCGCACCACGGAGGCGGTGCTCATCTCCGCGGCCACGCGCAGCGAGCCCCTGGGGAAAATCGTCGTCTGGAGCAACGAGGGCTTCTCCGCGTACGCGATGGACCTCATCCGCGTGCTGGCCTCCACGCTGAGCCAGCGCCTCCTGGACTACAACCGCGAGCGCATCCACCTGTCGCAGTTCTTCCCCACGGTCGCCATCGACGCGCTGCTGGAGGACCCGGACTACGCGCGGCACCTGCGCGCGCAGGAGCAGGAGGTGGGCATCCTGTTCGCGGACATCAACGGCTTCACCCGCATCTGCGAGCAGGGCTTCGACAGCCCGCGCAGCATCGGCCGCTTCGTGGACGAGTGGAGCGCGCGCGCCGTGGACTGCATCTGGGCGCGCGGCGGCGTCTTCGACAAGATGGTGGGCGACTGCGTCATCGGCCTCTTTGGTCCGCCCTTCTTCCAGACGGACCGCGTGCGCCGCGCGGAGGCCGCCGTGCGCGCCGCGCAGGACATCCAGTCCTTCACCGCGGAGCTGAGCGAGCGCGAGGAGGTGGCCGCGCTGTGCCGGCGGGTGGAGCTGCCGGGGCTGGGCGTGGCGGTGGGCGTGAACCTGGCCACCGCGAACTGCGGCCTCTTCGGGCCCAACCGCAACTATACGGCCTTCTCCAGCGGCATGAACCAGGCCGCGCGCCTGCAGTCGCTGGCGGGCTTTCGCGAGACGCTGGTGATGGAGAGCGTGCACGAAGCGCTGACGCAGTCGCAGGAGCCCTTCGTGCGCAAGCTCCAGTTCGGCCCCCTCATGGAAACGCCGGTGAAGAACGTGGCGCAGCCGCTGCGGCACTACCGGCTGGCGCCGTAACCGTCAGGCCAGCAGGTGCGTGCCCGCGTAGCGCCGCGAGAAGTGGATCCACCGGCGCTCGTCCACCTCCACCTGCCACTCGCTGTTGGGCGTCAGCGGCAGGCGCTGCTTGAGGAAGCTCTCCAGGTGGTCCGCCGCCTTGAGCGGCGTGAGCCCCGGCGCGCGGAACGCGATGTGGAGCGTCACGTCCAGTGACGGCGCCACGTCCACCGACGCACAGATGCGCAGCGGGCCCACGCGCCGCTGGTACTGGGTATCCGATGCCGGCCAGGTGGAGGAACCCTCGGGCTGCGGGGGCGCCTGCTCGAGCCAGTTGTCGGGGATCAGGATGAAGTCGAGCAGGTTGCTGCTCGCCTCTTCCACCGTGCCGTGCTCCTGGATGGAAAGCATTGTCCACCTCCGCCAGAGAAGCCGTTGGGGTTGCGTGGAAGTCGTCTTGAAGAATGTGCCCACGAGCCCATGCCATGCAAGGGCCCCCGAACATCCACGTGCCGCACACACCTGCGTTCCGCGTGTGCGAGCAGGGCGGACGCTAGCGCTTCGGGGTGACACGACAGGTCGGGTGGTGTTCCGCCCGACACCGCCCGGTGCTCAGGAAGCGACGGGGAGGGAGCGGCGGGGCTTGCGCTCCACGGCGGCCTTGAGCTGGCCGCAGCCCGCGTCGATGTCGATGCCGCGACGTTGGCGCACCGTGCTGGGCACGCCGTACGACGTGAGCACGTCCTGGAACGCCCGCACCGCGTCGGGGACGCTGGGGCCGCCGTCGTAGCCCACCGTGGGGTTGAGCGGGATGACGTTCACGTGCGCGTCCATCCCGTGCAGCAGCTGTCCCAGGTGGTGCGCGTGCTCCGCGGTGTCGTTGCGGCCGGAGATGAGCGTCCACTCGAAGAAGATGCGGCGCTTGCGCTTCGCCACGTAGTAGCGGCACGCGTCCATCAGTTCATTCAGCGGCCAGCGGCGGCCCGCGGGCACCAGCGCGGCGCGCTCCGCGTCCGTGGCGCCGTGGAGGCTCACCGCGAGCTGCACCGGGCGCGCCTCGTCCGCGAGCCGGAGGATGCCGGGCACCACGCCCACGGTGGACAGGGTGATGAAGCGCGGCGCCAGCGCCAGGCCCTTGGGGTCCACGAGGATGTCCACCGCGGCCAGGGTGTGCTCGTAGTTGTGCAGGGGCTCGCCCATGCCCATGAGCACGATGTTGCGCAGCGCTTCCCCCTGCGCGCGCAGGAGGCGCGTGACGTGGAGCACCTGGCCCACGATTTCGCCCGGCGTCAGGTGGCGTGACAGCCCCATCTGGCCCGTGGCGCAGAAGACGCAGCCCATGGCGCACCCGGCCTGCGTGCTCACGCACACGGTGGCGCGGCCCTTGAAGCGCATCAGCACCGTTTCAATGGTCTGCGCGTCGTGCAGGCGCAGGAGCAGCTTGTGGGTGAGCCCGTCGCTGCTGAAGCTCTCGTGGTGCGTGGCGAGCGTGCCCAGGTGCGCTCGCTCCTGGAGCGTGGCCTGGAGGTCCGGGCGCAGCCCTGTCACGTCACCCAGCGCGGTGACGCCGTCGCGGTACAGGCCCGTCCACACGCGCTCGCGGTACTGGGGGCTGAAGCCCCAGCCGGCGAGCCGCGCGTCCAGCGCGGGGCGGGGCAGGTCGTAGAGGTTGACGGTGGCGTCCGGCATGACGGGACCTGGGATAACACACCCGGCGCGGGCGCACCCGGGTCCGCCGGCCTGGGGGGCGGACGAGGGGG
>NZ_RAWC01000336.1:0-6501 GCF_003611685.1 Corallococcus sp. CA049B
GCTGCGCACCCCGCGCGGAAGGGGGCAGCCACCTCGCTCCCCGGGCCCGCCCCAGCCCCACCCGGACGGACGGCCAGGGGCCCCCTTCACCCCCTTGCCGGGCCTGCCATACGGCCAGTCATTTCTTCCCCCATGATCGGGTCCAGTCCGTAACTTCTTCAGACGTCACGGCCGACCCACCGCGAAAGTGCCCGGAATTCCCGGGAGCGGCGGACGGGCACGCGGTTCGCAAGAGCGAAGGAGCGTCGAGGAACCCACCCCGTGTCCCAGTCTTCCGCAAGAAACCGCCTGGTCCTGCCCTACCGCGTCCACTACGCGCCGCCCGCGTGGCGGGAAGTGGGGCGGATGTCCTCCGAGGCCTTCGAGGCCCTGCAGCAGACCCTGGCGCGGCTGGCGGAGCGCTCGAAGACGCACGACTCGGTGTCGGGACCGGCGCGGCACCGCGTGGAGGGCCACGACCTGGAGCTCGTCTACGAGAAGGACCCTCGCGCCAGCACGCTCACGCTGCTCGCGGTGACGCGGCTGGGCTGACCCACGAAGGGCCCCGCCTCCCGCGAGCCCCCCGGTTTCACGCGATCCGGCCGGACAGCCGTCCCACGGTGGCCAGCAGCTCGTCCGGGACGATGGGCTTCTTCAGCAGGCCGCCCGTGTCCGGCAGCGCCTCCGCCCCCACGCCCGACAACAGCAGCACCGGCACGGCCTTCAGCCGGGGCCAGTCCGCGCGCAGGTGGCGCAGGAACTCCGGGCCGTCCATCACCGGCATCCTCAGGTCCAGGAGGATGAGGCTCGGCGGGGGCAGGTGCTGGAGCTCGTCCAGCGCCTCGCGGCCATTGGCGGCGACGGCCACCTCGTAACCTTCGGCTTCCAGGATTTCGGCGATGGCGGCGCGAGCATCCTCGTCGTCCTCCACCACCAGCACGGGCTTGTGCGGCACGGGCTGAACCATGTCCCGCAGCATAGAGACCCCCTCCCCCACGCGGACACGGCTTCCCGGAATACCCCGACGACTGGTGGACAGATGACCGCCCTGGCGGGTGGCCTCCTGGCAGGGCATCTTTTGGACAGAAACGAACTCTTCGGTCCAGAATTCACCGACAGGGTCTTCTTCCTCGGCTAGGACTTCGCGTCACCGCGGAGGGGAAGCAGGCTCGCAAACGTGTGCTCCCTCACGGGTCTGTCCCACCAGGGGGGCCCGGGGGGTTAGCGGGGCCTGGAGGCCCTTCCTACCTTGGGCCGACCATGTCGCTGAGGAGCCAGGAACAGGGGAGCGCCCGGGTCGTCGTCCAGGCCGTGCCGTGGAAGGTCCGGGCCTGGCGGGAGCTGGAGGCGGGGCGGGAGCGCATCCAGGCGATGCTCGCGCCGCTGCCGGAGGCGGAGTTGATGCGGCAGCACTCGCCGCTCATGTCCCCGCTGGTCTGGGACGTGGCGCACATGGCCAACTACGAGGAGCAGTGGCTGTTGCGCGCGCTGGGGGCTCCGGCCTTCACCGACCCCGCGTTCGACGCCATCTACGACGCCTTCCGCCACCCGCGGAACACGCGCTCCACGCTGCCCCTGCTGGAGCCGGAGGCCGCCTGGGCCTACGCCACCCGCGTGCGCGCGGCGGTGGCCGCGCACCTGGAGACGCTGCCCGAGGACAGCGCGGATCCCTTGCTCCACGGCGGCTTCGTCTTCGGCATGGTGGCGCAGCACGCGCAACAGCACGCGGAGACGCTGGCCGCCACGCTGCAGCTGATGACGCACGTGGAGTACCACCCGGTGGAGGCGCTGCGCCCCCAGCCCGGCGCGGTGCCGCAGCACGAGGTCTTCATCCCCGGCGGCCCGGTGCGCCTGGGCAGCGACGACCCGTGGGCCTACGACAACGAGCGCCCCCGGCACGTCGTGGAGCTGGCGCCCTTCCTCCTGGACGCGCATCCGGTCACCACGGGGGACTTCCTCGTGTTCGTGGAGTCCGGCGGCTACGAGGACGCGCGCTGGTGGGATCCGAAGGGCTTCGCCTGGATTCAAGCGGAGCGGATCCGCCACCCGCTCTTCTGGAGTCCGCAGGGGCACCACGTCTGGCTGCGCCGCCGCTTCGGCACGGTGGAGCCGCTGCCCAAGGACGAACCCGTGCAGCACGTGTCCTGGTACGAAGCGGACGCGTACGCGAGATGGGCCGGCAAGCGCCTGCCCACCGAAGCCGAGTGGGAGAAGGCCGCGCAGGGCAGTGACGGCGTCCCGCGCGCGCACCCCTGGGGGGACGCTGTTCCCACGGACGCGCACGCCAACCTGGGCGGGACGCGCTGGGGGCCGTCACCCGTGGGCAGCCACCCTTCGGGCCGCGGCGCGGATGGCGTCTGGGGCTTGCTGGGCGACGTCTGGGAATGGACCGCCAGCGACTTCCAACCGTACGCGGGCTTCCGGGCGTTTCCGTACCGCGAGTACTCGGAGGTCTTCTTCGGAGACACGTCCAAGGTGCTGCGCGGCGGTGCCTGGGCGAGCGCGCCGGTGGCGGTGCGCAACAGCTTCCGCAACTGGGACTTCCCCATCCGCCGGCAGATCTTCGCCGGCTTCCGCTGTGCACGCGACGTGAAGTGAGGGCCACATGAGGATGAGGACGGAGCAGGGCGAGGCACGCATCGCGGAGGGCTCCTCGGCGCCGGGCGTGAGGGTGGACGTGCACGTGCAACCCGGTGACGCGCGGCGGGCGTTGCGCGCGGAGGTGCTGGAGGGGCTCTGTCACGGGCCCAAGGAGCTGAGCCCCAAGTGGCTCTACGACGAGCGCGGCAGCCAGCTCTTCGACGACATCACCCGCCTGCCGGAGTACTACCCCACGCGCCGCGAGCGGGAGATCCTCCGCGCCCACGCGGATGACGTGGCCCGGCTGAGCGGCGCGGACACGCTGGTGGAGCTGGGCAGCGGCACCAGCGAGAAGACGCGCCTCCTGCTGGACGCCATGGACGCGGCCGGACTGCTCAAGCGCTTCGTGCCCTTCGACGTGAGCGAGGCCTTCCTGCGCAAGGCCGCGGAGGGCCTGGCGCGCGAGTATCCGCGCATCGCCGTGCACGCGGTGGTGGGCGACTTCGAGCAGCACCTGGGCCGCATCCCGGGCGGCGGCCGGCGGCTCATCGCCTTCCTGGGCGGCACCATCGGCAACCTGAAGCCCGCGCAGCGCGCGCTGTTCCTGCGCGAGCTGGCGTCCGGCCTGAAGCCCGGGGACGGCCTGCTGCTGGGCACGGACCTCATCAAGGACCGCGAGCGCCTGTTCGCCGCCTACAACGACAGCGCGGGCGTGACGGCGGACTTCAACCGCAACGTGCTGCGCGTGCTCAACCGCGAGCTGAACGCGGACTTCGACCCGGAGGCCTTCGAGCACCTGGCCCCGTTCGACGAAGCGAACAAGTGGATCGAGATGCGCCTCATCTCACGCAAGGCCCAGTCCGTGTGGCTGAAGGACCTGGATCGGCGCGTGGAGTTCGCGGAAGGCGAATGTCTGCGCACGGAGGTGAGCTGCAAGTTCTGTCGCGAGCAGGTGCAGGCGGAGCTTGGCGACGCGGGCCTCGACCTGGCCGCGTGGTGGACGGACGCGGACGGAGACTTCGCGCTGTCGCTGGCGATGAAGCGGTAGGGCCCAGGGCCGCCCGGCGCTGCTCTTCGCGGCGCCGGGACAGGGCCCGAAATCCAGACGGTGACGCCGGGCGCGGCCTAGCGGCGGCGCGGAGGATCGCGGCGCACGGGCACCGGCACCGGAGCCGGCTGCTGCTGCGGGCGGGTCCACGCGGCCCAGAGCGCGGCGGCCGCGGTGATGACCAGTCCCCCCGCCGCTGCTAGCTGCTCACCCAGGGGCCCGATTTCCACGGCAGCCAGGGGGAGGGGAAGCATCTCGGTGAGCGTCATGCGCGGACTCCTTACGAGGGGCACTGCGTGAAGACCCGGGCCGCGTGGGCGCTCGACACAGGTCGGGAGGCTAAGGTTAGGAAGTCGGAAGGCTTTCGGGAAGTCCCGGGGACTCCAGCTGACAGGACGTGGACGGAATTGCACCCCGGGCCGGGCCCGAAGTCCATCCCCTGCCAGTCGCAGCCACCCGAAACATCACGCTCCTCACGTAATGAGGACACCCGGGCCGCGCAGGACGTTCCCGGGTTCCCCTCCGGCTGGCGCTTATCGGGCGTCCGGGTGGCGCTTCTTCCACTCCACCTTCATGCAGTGGTCCTGCACCACGCGGATGCCCGCGCGCGCCAGCCGCTCGGCCGCGGCGTCGTTGCGGATGCCCAGCTGGAACCACACCGCATGCGGCTTCTTCGCCAGCATCGCGTCCACGTGCGCGTCGATGTCGTCCGGCTTGAGGAACACCTGCACCACGTCCACCTCTCCGGGCACGTCCTTCACCGACGCGGAGAGGGGCTCGCCCAGGATGCTCCCCTGCTCGCCGTGCGTGGGCACGGGCAGCACGGTGAAGCCGTGGTCCTGGAGGAACTTCGGGGTGGCGTGCGCGGGCTTGTCCGCCTGCGCTTCCGGCCGGATGCCCAGCACGGCGATGCGCTTCGTGCGCGCGAGCAGCTCGCCAATGCCTTCCGCGTCTTCGATGAGGTTCTTGCGCCAGTCGTCCATGGGGCCTCCGCGCTCCTTCATGAGGAGGCCGCGACCCTCACGCAGGGACTGTCAGCGGGGCGCGGCCTGGACCTGGATGGTACGGCAGGCCTCGGTGGCCAGGCGGACTTCCTCCGCTGTGGCGCCGGGGAGGCTGGCGCAGAGGAACAGGTCGTCCCCCACGCGCCGGGCGCCGAAGAACGCGGGCGCCTCCGGGCCCACGCCGCCGTCCGCCAGGGACGGGGCCATGGTCACGCGCAAGAGGGCGAAAGAGAGGGTGTCCTCCTCCTGGTCCAGCGACAGCGTGAACTGCTTCATCTGCTGACGGACGTTGTCCGCCAGCGTCTCCGAGGAGGGCATCCGCGCGCCCTGCCCCGGCTTCAAATCCACTCGCAGCGCCGGGCGGCCGGGAGGGCCCGCCTGGAAGCTGCCGTCGGTGGCCACCTGCGCGGACCAGCCCGGCGGCAGCGGCACCTTCACGCCCGAGCGCAGCCCCGCGTCCCCAGCCTGGATGTCGTCGACCGGCGTCTTCTTCTGGCAGCCCTCGCAGCCGCCGGACAGGACGCCGAGCGAGACGACGAGCCCGAGGCCCAGGAGCCTCGGGGTCTTCCGCGCGCTGGACGCGAACACGCGCACCGTTACTTCTTCTCTCCGGGCGGGGGCGGGTTGCCGCCGCCCTTGCCGATGTTCTCCATCTTGAGGGAGCCCTCGAAGATGACGCCGCGGTCCATGGAGAGCGACGGCGTCTCCAGGTTGCCCTTCACGCGGCCCGGCTGCTTCAGCTCGATGAGCTGCGTGGCGCGCACGTTGCCTTCCACGGTGCCGTTGATGATGACGGTGCCGGCCTGGATCTCCGCCTGCACGCGGGCGCCGTCGCCAATGACGAGCACGTCCTTGGTGACAATCTGCCCGTTGAACTTGCCGTCGATTCGAACCTGACCTTCGAAGGTGAGCTTCCCCTCGAACTCGCTTCCCTTACCCAGAAGCGTGTGAACCTCACCCGGACGCGTCGACACGAAATCCTCCTCCCGTTTGAACAGGGGCTTGCTGGGTGCTTCGTCTTTCTTCCCGCCAAGGAGCGCCACGCCCTACTCCTTCCTCAGAAGCTTCAACAACCTGTCCAGGTCATCGTAGGAGAAGAAGTCGACTTCCAGGGTGCCTTTTCCCGGGCTTTTCTCCGACAGACGGACCTTTGTTCCCAACCGACGCTGCAGCTCCTCGGTGAGCGCCTTCACCTGCGGGCTCACCTTGGGCGCCGGCTTGCCTGCATCCTTGCCGCCCTTCGCGGACCTGCCCTGCTGGACCAGCCGCTCCGTGTCGCGCACGGACAGCTTCTTCTCCGTCACCTGCTTCGCCAGGTTCTGGAGCTCCGGCAGCCGGGGCACGCCGAGCAGCGCGCGAGCGTGGCCCATGCTGAGCGACCCGTCCGCCACCATGGCCTTCACGTCCGGGGGCAGGGCCAGGAGGCGCAGCGCGTTCGCGACGGTGGAGCGCTCCTTGCCGACCTTCTGGGCCACCTGCTCCTGCGTGAGCTTGAACTCCTCCACCAGGCGCCGGTAGCCGTCCGCCTCTTCAATGGGGTTGAGGTCCGCGCGCTGGAGGTTCTCCACCAGGGCGAGCTCGAAGGACTCGGCCTCCGTGACCTCGCGGATGATGGCGGGGATCTCCTTGAGGCCGGCGGCCTGGGACGCGCGCCAGCGGCGCTCGCCCGCGATGATGAGGTAGCCGTCGCCGCCCTTGTTCGGGTTCTTCCGGACGAGGATGGGCTGGAGCAGGCCCTGCGCCTTGATGGACTCGGTGAGCTCGTGGAGCTTCGTCTCGTCGAAGTGGCGGCGGGGCTGGAGCGTGTCCCGGTGGATGGACTCGATGGCCAGCTTGAGCACGCCGGGCTTCGGCGGAGGGGCGGCCGGCGCCGGAGCGGCGGGGGCGGCC
>NZ_RAWC01000337.1:0-6198 GCF_003611685.1 Corallococcus sp. CA049B
AGATGTGTATCAGAGACAGCCCCGGACGCGATTGATACGACCGGCGACCAGTCTGTCTCCGCTCTGTTGACCGAGGCCCCTGTGATGACGAAGCAGTCGCTCCTGTTGGCGTTCGCGGGCGTGCTGACCGCATGTGGCCCCGTGAAGTCCACGTCCAACATCCTCGACGCCGAGGTGCAGATCCAGGCCGCGCGCACCGCCGGGGCGGAGAAGGAAGCCCCCTACGAGTGGACGGCCGCCAACCTCTACCTGCAGAAGGCGCGGGAGGAGGTCGGCTATTCGGACTACCAGGCCGGTGTGGACTTCGCCGTGAAGGCCTCGCGCTTCGCCAACGAGGCGCGGGAGAAGGCCATGTCCGCGGCCAACAGCGGCGATTCCCAGGGCCGCCCCCAGAACCCGTGACGCCCGAGCGTTCTCCGATGAAGCGTCTGACCCAGTCCGCGCTTTTCACCCTACTGCTCACCTCCCTCGCCTGCGTCAGCGGCAACAAGATCCGCGCTGACACGGAGGTGCTCACCGCCGACGTGGAGCGCGCCCGCCGTGGCGGCGCCCTGCGCTGCGCGCCCGCGGAGCTGGCCGCCGCGGAGGCCAACCTCGACTTCGCCCGCGGAGAGCTCAGCCAGGGCAACAGCTCGCGCGCCGCCCAGCACGTGCGCAACGCCGACACCGCGGTGAAGCGCGCCCTGGAGCTGTCCAAGAACTGCGGCCCGCGCCAGGTGCTGGTGCGCGACCGTCCGGAGACGCCGCAGCCGGAACAGCCGCAGCAGCCCAACCAGCCCCAGCAGCAGGTGGTGGTGAGCATCGAGGAGACGGACATCGACGGCGACGGCGTGCTGGACAAGGACGACCCCTGCCCCGAGCAGGCCGAGGACGTGGACGGCTTCCAGGACCAGGACGGCTGCCCGGATCCGGACAACGACGGCGACGGCGTGCTGGACGCGCAGGACAAGTGCCCGCTCATCCCCGGCGTGGCGGAGAACAACGGCTGCCCGCCGGAGGCCCCCAAGGACCGCGACGGCGACGGCGTGCTGGACAACGTGGACCGGTGCCCGGACCAGCCCGAGGACAAGGACGGCTTCGAGGACGAGGACGGCTGCCCGGACCTGGACAACGACCTGGACGGCATCGTGGACGGCACGGACAAGTGCCCCAACGAGCCGGGTCCGCTGCAGAACCTGGGCTGCCCCATCGTGGACAAGGACGGGGACGGCATCAACGACGACAAGGACAAGTGCCCGGACGAGCCGGAGGACAAGGACGGCTTCCAGGACGACGACGGCTGCCCGGACCTGGACAACGACAGCGACGGCGTGCCGGACGCGCAGGACAAGTGCCCGAACGAGTCCGGCCCGCAGGAGAACAGCGGCTGCCCGGATCCGGACCGCGACGGCGACGGCGTGGTGGACCGCCTGGACGCGTGCCCTGACGACCCGGGCGTGAAGGAGGAGCGCGGGTGCGCCAAGCAGTACAAGATGGTCATCGTCAAGAAGGACCGGATCGAGATCAAGAAGCAGATCCTCTTCGGCACCGGCTCCGCGAAGATCATCGGCAAGCAGAGCACCACCATCCTGGATGAGGTGGCGCAGGCGCTGAAGGACGCGCCGTGGATCCGCAAGATGCGCATCGAGGGCCACACCGACTCGATGGGCAACGACACGGCGAACCTGAAGCTGTCCCAGAAGCGCGCCGACGCGGTGATGGCGCAGCTGCTCAAGCGCGGCATCGACCCGGGCCGCATGGAGGCCGTGGGCTTCGGTGAGACGAAGCCCGTGGCGCCCAACAACACGAAGGCCGGCCGCGCGCTCAACCGCCGCACGGAGTTCAACGTCATCCGGCAGTGACGTGACGCGCCCCACCCCGCTCCGTCCGTGACGGAGCGGGACCCGCGGTTCCCCTACGCGCCTCCCCGGGCTTCGGTGCCCTGGGAGGCGCGGTCGTTTCCGGGGGCTTCTCAGCCGTCCTTGAGCAGTTCGTGCAGCACTTCGGTGGCGTAGGCGCCGCGCGGCAGCTCGAACGTGAGCAGCGCGTCCTCGCCCTCCGCCGTGAGCTCCGCCGCGCCCAGGCGCACGCGGTACGGACGGCGCGTGCCTTCCGTCTCGTCGCCGCCGCGCTGGAAGTCGCTCGGCGTGACGCCCGCTTCCGCGAGCAGCCGCGCCTCGAACTCCGCCACCTCGCCCTTCGAGGCGGTCATCTTCGGGCCGAACATCGGGCCCGCCGGGCTCACCTCGAATGAGGCCACGCGCGGGCCGTCCACGTCCGGCGCCTCGCACACGAAGAGGCCGCCCGTCTCCTCCTTGCGCAGCACGTCGCCCAGGAGCGCCGTGGCGAAGGTGCCCGCGGTGAGCCGCGCGGCCAGCGCCTGGTTGAAGAGGCGCGACTGGAAGGCGGACAGGTACAGCTTGCGCTGGAAGCGGTCCGGCCGCTTCGGCAGCCGCTGCCCCAGGAGCAGCATCCGGCCCAGGTCCGCGTTGTCCCCGGCCCGCCCGAAGCGCTGCTCCCCGAAGTAGTTGGGCACGCCCTGCGCGGCCAGCCGGGAGAAGGACTCCCGCGCCGCGCCCAGGTCCTGCACGCCGCGCAGCCGCAGCCGGAAGCGGTTTCCCTTCAGGTGCCCGGTGCGCAGCTTGTTGCCGTGCCGCTTCACCTCCAGCACGCGCACGCCGTCCAGCGCGAACTCCGGCACGCGGGCTTCGGCGTTCGCGGGCACGGACAGCCACTGCCGCGTCACCGCCTGCCGGTCCTTCATGCCGGCGGAGCCGATGTCGTCCTCGCGCACGCCCAGCGCGGTCGCCAGCGCGCGTACCACCTCGCGCGTGTCCCGGCCGCGCTTCTCCACCCAGAGGTACAGGTGCGTGCCCTCGCCGGACGGCAGGTACGCGGGCAGCTCCTCCACCTCGAAGTCCTCGGGGGTGAGCTTGAACGCGCCGCCGCACCCGGGCACGCCCGCGGTCAGCCTCGGAAAGCCAGTGTCCGTCACGGCGCCTCGAGCGTGGCCAGGAGTTCCTTCACCCGGCGGGCCAGGTCCTCGTCCGCGCGCGACTCCAAGAGCTCCCCCACCTGGAACAGCAGGAAGAACATCACGTCGCTCAGCGCCTGACGGAACGAGGCCAGCGGCTCGCTGCCCAGGTGGGCGCGGTGCTTGTCGAAGGCCTCCATCAGCCGGCCCTCCGGCAGGCTCCCATCCGCCGCGAACGCCAGCCCCTCCAGCACCGGCGACGACGACAGCGCCTGGTTGGACAGCGCCGCGTTGGCCGCCGCGATGAACTCGCGGTCCATGCCGGAGCGGGCCACCTCGTCGCGGATCTCCCGGAAGATGAAGTTGAAGACGCGCGCCACCGGCCGGGCATCCACCGGAACTGGCGCGCGCACCGGCGGACGCACGCGCGGGGCGGCCGCCTTCTCCGGCGCCGCGGCCGTAGCAGACGCCCCCGCGGGCTTGTCCGTCAGCCCCGCGAAGCCGCCCTCCAGCAGGCGGAAGACGACCTTGGTGACGTCGAACTCGGACAGCCGCGCCGCGTGCCCCAGCTCCAGCACCGTGCGCCGCCCATCCAGCATGGCCAGCACGCGGTCCTCGTCCTCCTCCAGCTTGCCGTCGGACGGGCGCTTGCGCGCCACGTACATACGGCCGTGGGGGATGCGCTTGCGGAAGTGCGCCATCTCGTCGATCTTCCGGATGCTGTCCATCAGCAGGCTCTGCGTGGACAGCTGGAGCGAATGGCCCGTCTTCTCGTCCAGCGGCTGGTCGATGAGGAAGAACGACCCCTCGCGGCACAGCACGATGGCGTGGAAGATCTCACTCACCTGGTGCGTGACGCACTTGAAGAGGTCGTGCGCCTGGAGCATGCCCTTCTCCACCAGCGCCCGGCCCAGCTTGGACGCGGACTGCTCGCGCAGCACCGCCTCCACCTGCGCGCGGTCCGCGTAGCCCAGGCGCACCAGCACCTCGCCCAGCCGGTCCGCGGGCTCCTCGGAGGTGGCGCCGCGCACCTCGCCCTCGCGCAGCGTGAGGGAGCGCTCGCCGCCCGGCGTGTGCACGCGGATGACGCCGCTCCAGCGCGACTGGCTGAGGAACGCGATGAGGTCAGACAGCGGGAAGCCGCCCGCGTCCCCTGAAAGCACCACGCGCGGCGTGGGGATGGAGCCCCCTTCCGGCGGCGTGCGGGAGAACACCAGCAGGTCGGGCGCGGTGGGCATCAGCGCGTACGTCCCCGAGCGTCCCGCGAGCGCGGGGATGCCGGTGCGGTCCTCGGGGACCAGCTGCGCGGCGCCATCGATGCGGAAGCGTTGGCTCATCGAAGGGTCAGTCAGCGGCCCACGCGTTGTTGTTCGCGCGCCACTCCACCTCGTCCTCCATGCTGTGCTCCAACTGCGCCTCCTGGAAGCCCAGCTCGTAGGCGCGTCCATTGAAGAACACGGACGGGGTGCTGTTGATGGCCGCCCTGCGCCCCTGCGCCTGGAAGCCTTCGATCTCGTCCTTGTACTGCTCCGTCTTCAGCACGGCGGCCAGCTTGTCCCCGTCCAGCCCCACCGACTTCGCCAGCGCGGGCAGCGCCTCCGGCTTGAGGTTGTTCTGCTGGCCGAAGAGCGCGTCGTGCATCTGCCAGAACTTGCCCTGGTCACGCGCCCACAGCACCGCCTGCGCGGCGGGGACGGCGTTGGCGTGCATGGAGAGCGGGAACGGCAGGTAGCAGAAGCGCACCTCGCTGGGGTGCTTCCTCGCGAAGCCCTCCAGGATGGGCCGCGCCTTGCCGCAGAAGGGGCACTCGAAGTCGGAGAACTCCGCCACCGTCACGGGCGCGTTGGCGTCGCCCTGGCACATGCGCGGATCCACCTTGAGCTCCACGCGCGGCTCGCGGAAGGACGCGTAGTACTTGGACAGCGTGACGATGACCTCGCTCGCGGGCCCGCCCTCCGCCACCATCCGGGCGGACAGCCGCGCCATCCGCTTCGCGTGCTTGCAGGGCGTGTGCTGCTTGAGGCACGCGCCCAGCGAGTGGGGGCAGCCGCAGTAGCAGAACTCGTCGCTGAACACCGTGGCCAGCTCGCGCTTCGCCGCGGGCGGCAGCGCGGAGAAGTCCATGCCGGGGATGCCCGTCAGCAGCTGGGCCGGATCCGCGGGCGGCGCCTCCGCGGCGGGGCTCGCGGCCGGAGCGGCGGGGGCAGGCGCCGGAGCGGCGGCCGCCGGGGCCTTGGGGGTGGCCGGAACTTCCGCGCTCTTGGCGCAGCCGGCGCCCATCAGGGTCGCCGCGGCCAGCACGGGAGCAACACGCATCCATCGAGGGAGGAGCACGGCCCGGGGTTTAGCCACGCGCGCCGGGCTTGTAAAGCAAGGCGGCCTTTGGCAGACGGCCCTTCGCCCATGCCCAGAGTCCTGATGTTGCACACGGGAGGCACGCTCGGAATGGCCGGTGGCCGGCCTTCCGCCCTGCGTCCCGCGGCCTTCTTCCAGACGCTCCGCAAGCGAGCCCCGGAGCTGTTCCAGCTGGCCGACATCGAACTGGAGCTGTTCTCCAACCTGGACAGCTCGGAGATGCAGCCGGAGCTCTGGAGCCGGATGGCCGCCCACCTCCACCGTCGACTGCCGGACTTCGACGGGGCGGTGGTGACCCATGGAACGGACACGCTCGCCTTCACGGCCAGTGCACTGTCCTTCATGTTGCGAAACCCGCCCTGCCCGGTGGTGCTGACGGGCTCGCAGCGGCCCCTGGGGGAGATCCGCTCGGACGCGCGGCTGAACCTCATCGACGCGGTGCTCTCCGCGCTGCAGGGGCCGCGCGAGGTGACCATCTGCTTCGACTCGCACCTGTACCGGGGCAACCGCACCCGCAAGGTGAAGGTGGCCGAGTACGACGCCTTCGAGAGCCCCAACTTCCCGGTGCTGGGCACGCTGGGCGTGGACGCCACCTTCGAGAAGGGCCTTGCGTCCCGGGGCCCCTTCCGGCTCCACGACAAGCTGGATCCGCGCGTCTTCCTCTTGAAGGTGTACCCGGGGCTGGACCCGGCCCTGCCCCTGCAGCTCCTTCCGCACGTGAAGGGGCTGGTGGTGGAGGCGTACGGGGCGGGCAACGTGCCCATCGCGCCGGAGCTGGGCCGCTCGCTCCTGCCGCTCTTCGTCCAGGCGCGGGAGCGGGGCGTCCCGGTGCTGGTGGTGAGCCAGTCGTACCGCAACGGGGTGGACCTCACGCTCTATGAGTCCGGGGC
>NZ_RAWC01000338.1:0-6219 GCF_003611685.1 Corallococcus sp. CA049B
GTGTCGCCGCGGCCACGGGGCCCGCGACCAACGCGCACAGCAGCCACCATCCGGGGAGGGTCCGCATGGGGGGGCATGCTAATTGACCCCGTCCAGGGCCGCTCGCTACAAGCCTCCGGGTGCGCCACTCGCGAACGTTGACCCTCTCCGCCGCCGCGCTGAGCCTCCTGGCCTGCGCGAAGCAGGTTCCTCCGTCCACCGCCGCCGCGCCGCCCGAACCGCGCTCGGTCCAGCTGCTGACCGCCACGCCGGAGCGCGAGACGGCCCGCCTGGAGCAGCGGCGCGAGGACGTGGAGGTGGACACCCGCGAGGGCGAGCGCACGCCGCGCGTCGTCGCCACCGGCGAGTCGCCGCAGCTGCTGCTGGACGGCGCCAAGGCCAGCCTCTGCGGGGACGCGGCCTGCACGCAGGGCTTCGCCGTGGACAACTTCCTGCTGCTGGAGGTGCTGGACACGAAGGGGAAGGTGTCGCGCCGCGCCGCCGTGGGCTTCGCGGACAGCGTCTTCATTGGCAACGAGCAGGTGGACAACGTGGGCCGGCGCGCCTTCAGCTTCGAGCCCAACGAGGTGGACCTCAGCGCCCTGCTGCCGGAGTCCGAGCCCTTCCGCCTCCGCGCCACCGCGCTGGACTACTGGGGCGTGGGCCGCGTGACGAACGTCTTCCTCCGGCTGGAGCCCGGCGCGGGCCGCGCAGAGGACGACCTGCGGGGCCACTGAGCGGCCCCGGAGCCTTCGCGACCGGGGCGGACGTCCGCCCCGCGCGGGGTCAGAAGCGCACGCCGTTCGCGGGCATCGCCGGGCGCAGGCCCGAGAACCCGATGTCGCCGTCGCACGTCCCGCGGCACACTTCGTCCGGGGTGAGCTCCGCGGGGCCCCGGGTCATCGCGTAGGCGCCAGCGCCCGCGGCGGCGGCCACCACGCCCACGCCCACCCAGACGTACCACTTCTGGTACCAGGACTTGCTGGTGCTCTCCTTCACCTCCGGCGGCTGCTCGGTGCCCAGCGCCAGCCCCGGCTGGTCCACCGGCGACTCCGCGGGCTTCGAAGGCGCAAGCAACGACGAGCGAGGCGTATCGTCCGCCTGCGCCACCGTCGTCGGCGTGTCGGCCGAGGGACGCAGCCGCCCCTCCACGACGTAGAGCTGGCCGGCGCGCACGTTGATGTTCTTCACGTCCTTGAGCCCCGGCGCGCGGAACTCGATTTCGTGCTGCCCCTGGGACAGGGGGTGGTTCTCGATGGGGGCGGGGCCCACGCGGTTGCCGTCCACGAACACCACCACGCGGGGCACGTCCGCGCGCAGGGTCGCGAAGCCCGTGGCCGCGTCCAGCGAGATGATCAGCTCCGTCGTCAGACCCGGCGCCAGCGTCACCCGCTGGTTGAACTCCGAATAGTTCTGACGGCGGGCGATGACGGTGTACTCCCCCGGCGCCAGCTCCAGCGGCGTCTGCGGGTTCACCTCCTGGCCGTCCACCGTCACCTTCGCACCGCGCGCGTTGCTGCCCAGCTTGAGCGCGAGCGTGGCCTTCGCGGGGGCCGTGTCCTCGACGGTGGCCGTGGCGGCGTTCTTGCCCGCCTTGCCCTTGCGCTTGGCCGTCGGCTTGGGCGGCGTCTTGCGCTTGGCCGCCGGCTTCGGCGGCTTCGCGGGCTTGGCCTTGGTGCCCTTGGGCTTCGTGGGCTTCGTCTCCGAGGGCCCCAGGAGATCATCAATGTCCTGGGCGAACGCCGCGGACGGCAGCGCCAGGGTGGCGACGAGCGACAGGATGGCGAAGCGGCGAAGACTCATGTCGCCCGAAGGTTAGAGAGTCATCCCAGGGGAAGCAAACACCGTCCCACCGGGCCGTCCGTTGGGAGAATATCCGCGCCCCATGCACCGCGCCCTCCTCACCCTCCCCCTCGGCCTCTGTGTCCTCTCGCTCGCGGCCTGTCCGGGCAAGGCCCCACCCCGGGTGGAGACCTCCACGTCCTCCGTGCCGCCTCCCATCCACGTGCCGCCCGGCTGTGAGAAGAACCTGTCCGGCGACTACCACCACGCGCAAAACCCGGCCTTCCGCTACCTGGGCCAGGACGACGGTCGCACCCTCTCACTCGCGGTGGTGCGCGCGTGGGCGGACGGCGGCATGGAGTCTCCGGACGCGGGCTCTGTGGGCATCGTCCTCACCCGCACGCCGGAGGGCTTCGTGGGCGAGACGCGCGCCACCGGCTTCAGCGCCTCCGGGACGCCCTGCCCCGTCGCCTTCCCCACGGAGGCGGTGGCCTGCACCGACGCCGGCCTCACGCTGAGGGCCGCGTCCAGCACCGCCATCGACGAGGGCTGCCGTCCCGCGACCTCCGGCCCCGCGCCGGTGCGCCAGGAGCAGGTGCTGCTGCGGGGCATGCCCGACGCGGGCATGTAGGCCGGAAGCCCGGACAAAAGCACCGCGCCGCCCTCCCCGCCCTGTGAAGTCCAGGAGGGAAGCGGCGGCGCGAGGTGGACCGCGGAAGCGGCGCGAGCGGCTCAGGCCGCCTGACGCGGCTGCTCCTCGGAGGGCGTCACGGCGGGAGCGGCGTCCGGCACCTTCGCCCGGCCCGCCAGCCCCTGGAGCAGGCTGGACGCGCCCACGTAGAGGAAGCCCGCCAGGAACAGGATGATGAAGGGCACCGACGTGTAGATGCGCGAGTCGATGGCGAACCACAGCGCCCCGGTGAAGTAGGCGGCGAAGAGCAGCTCCACCACCGGCATCAGCGTCTTGCTGCCCCGGTAGCTCTTCTTCACGGCCTTGACGCTCTTGCCCTCCGCGCCCGTCTTCGGCGTGCGCGCGAAGCCCGACTGCTGGTTGAGCAGCGCCTCGCCCACGGCCTTCGCGTTGTTGATGGCCAGGCCGATGCCCAGGCTCATCAGGAAGGGCAGGTACTTGAAGCGCTCCCAGCCCTTCACGCCGCGCTCGCGCTGGGCGGCCACGTAGAAGACGCAGACGCTGGCCGTCGCGGTGATGAAGAACGGCAGGTCCAGGAACAGCGTGCCGTACAGGCCGTGCTGGAAGCGCACCACCATGCTGATGGGCATCAGCACGGACAGGAGCACCATCAACAGGTAGGCCATGTTGTTGGTGAGGTGGAAGAAGGCCTCGCGCTTCACCAGGAGCGGCAGGTCGCTCTTGAGGATGGTGGGGAGCAGCTTCTTCGCCGTCTGGATGGAGCCCTTGGCCCAGCGGTGCTGCTGGCTCTTGAAGGCGTTCATGTCCACCGGCACCTCCGCGGGAGAGATGACCTCCGGGAGGAAGATGAACTGCCAGCCCTTGAGCTGCGCGCGGTAGGACAGGTCCAGGTCCTCCGTGAGCGTGTCGTGCTGCCAGCCGCCCGCGTCGGAGATGGTGCCGCGGCGCCAGATGCCCGCGGTGCCGTTGAAGTTGAAGAAGCAGCCGGCGCGGTTGCGCGCGGTGTGCTCGATGATGAAGTGCCCGTCCAGGAAGATGCTCTGCGCCTGCGTGAGGATGCTGAACTCACGGTTCAGGTGGCCCCAGCGCACCTGCACCATGCCCACCTTCGCGTCCGCGAAGAAGGGCACCGTGCGCATCAGGAAGTCGGGGCTGGGGACGAAGTCCGCGTCGAACACCGCCACGTACTCGCCCGAGGCCAGCTTGAGGCCGTTCTCCAGCGCGCCCGCCTTGAAGCCCGAGCGGTTGACGCGGTGGATGTAGACGATGTCGTGGCCCTTCTGACGGTGGCGCTCCACGCACGCGCGCGCGATGCCGCACGTCTCGTCCGTGGAGTCGTCCAGCACCTGGATCTCCAGCAGCTCGCGCGGGTAGTCGATGCGGCACACCGACTCCACCAGGCGCTCCACCACGTACATCTCATTGAAGATGGGCAGCTGGATGGTGACCTTGGGCAGCGCCTTCAGCGTGCCGTTCGGCGTCGGCAGCTTGAACTTGTGGCGGTAATACAAAAACGCCATGCGGTAGCGGTGGGAGCCATAGACTCCCAGCACGCTCAGCAAGCTGAAGTAGACTGCCAGGAAGATGATCTCGACGGTGGTCATCGGTGACGCTCAGCCCCTCCCGCTGGCACTGGCGCCAGCGGTCCTACCAGACGTGGCGGCATGCCGACCGACCGCTCACGCTGACCGCCGCCTCTGGGTCTGCTGAGCCCCGCCCCGTATGTGCCCGAAAAGACAGGGCTTTGACCTTCCGGCTACTGATCGCCGGCGGACAATAGGGAGCGACCCGGGTCGTGTCAAACTATTCCCCGGATTCGAGAGGCTTTGAACGGCGGTTTTGACGCAGGTTGTCACCCCCTTCTTCCCTGCGTCGGGGCGATGCCGGGACGACGTCCCAGGTGCTCCGAGCGGCAGAGGACCTAGCGCGCGACGCGCAGGGGCACGGGAGCAGTGGGCGCGAGGGCGGGGCCTTCCGAGACATGCGACTCGTCGCGGGTGGCGCGGTCCAGCACGCCCTGCACCAGCGCGGGGAAGTCCAGGCCGGCGCGGGCGGCGATCTTCGGCAGGAGGCTTACGGGCGTGAAGCCCGGCAGGGTGTTCACCTCCAGCACCACGTCGTTCTCCGTGTCGGAGCACATCAGGTCCACGCGGCCGTAGCCCCGGCAGCCCAGGGCGCGGTACGCCGCGAGCGCGAGCGACTCCACGTTGACGCGGCGGGTGTCGGACAGGCGGGGCGGGAGGAAGTACTGGGCGCCGCCGCCCTTGTACTTGGCCTCGTAGTCGAAGCCCTCGCGCGGGTAGGACACCTCGCAGCTGCCCAGCACGCTGTCGCCGAGGATGCCCACCGTCACCTCCTGACCCTGGACGAAGCGCTCCACCAGGGCCTCGCCGCCGAAGCGGCACGCCTGGATCACCGCGGGCACCAGCGCCCCGGCGTCGTGCACCACGGACAGGCCCACGGACGAGCCGCCCTTCGCGGGCTTCACCACGCAGGGGAAGCCGCTGTCGCCGTGCAGCTCCAGCGCGCGCTCCGCGTCCTCGCGGGCCACCCGGTAGCCCCGGGGCGAGGCCAGGTTGTGCAGTTGGAAGAGCTTCTTCGCCATGGGCTTGTCCATGGCCAGCGCGGAGGCCAGCACGCCGGAGCCGGTGTACGGAATCTCCAAGAGTTCCAGCAGGCCCTGCACGCGGCCGTCCTCGCCCATGCGGCCATGCAGCGCGAGGAAGGCCACGTCGATGTCCGCCGCGCGCAGCGCCCGGTCCAGGCCCGGGCCCGCGAAGACGCGGGTGACGGTGTGCCCCAGGGTCTCCAGGGCCGCCACCACGGCCTCCCCCGTCTTGAGCGAAATCTCCCGCTCCTCGCCCCACCCGCCCATCAGCACTCCCACGCGCTTGCCCATGTCGATGATGCCTCCTTGGGCCCGCGTCAGAGCACGGATGATGCCACGCACCGGAAGTGATCCCCGGCGCGGACGTCGCGTTCAAGTGGCTGGAATAACAGGGGTTTCGCGGTGGTGCCAGGCGGCAGGCAGCCGTGTCCGGCGGGACACGGCGCGGCCCGGTGGCCACGTGCGGGAGTGTTTACAGGGCGCCGCGCCCTGGTGCCCCTGGAGCCAGGGACACAAAGGCGCGGCGGCAACGGCATCCGGGGCCCGTCACCGGCGCCGTGACTGGCGACCGGTGACGTCAGGCCCGGCGTGGGACTTCAGCCCCCGTCGCGGACGCCGCCGTCGGGCAGCAGGCCGCCATCCGTGAGGCCTGCGTCCGCGTCGTCACCGGCGTCGGTGGTGCCAGCGTCACTGGTGCCAGCGTCGGTGGTGCCGGCGTCGGACGTGCCGGCGTCGGTGGGGGTGCCGTCCTCGGAGGTGCAGACCTCGTCGCGGCAGACGTAGCCCTCCAGGCACTGGCCGCGGTCGCAGGGCTGCCCTTCGGGGTCGAAGCTGACGAGCAGGCTGCAGGCGGACAGGCCCAGGACGAGGGCCGAGGGAACGATGAGCGATGAAAGGCGGCGCATGGCTAGTAGTTCCGGAGATCGTCTTCGTCGAGCTTGGGGCGCTTCTTCTCTTCCTCGCGCTTGCGCCGGGCCTCTTCCTCCGCCTTGCGCTTCGCCTCTTCGTCCGCCTTGCGCTTCGCCTCCTCCGCCGCCTTGCGCTGGGCCTCCTCGTCCTTCTTGCGCTGCTCCTCCTCGCGCTTGAGGCGGGCCGCCTCCTCGCGCTGGCGCCGGGCCTCGGCCTCACGCTCCTTGCGCGTCAGCTTCTTCGCGGGCGGCGCGGGAGGAGGCGGCCCGCCTCAAGCGCGCGGAGGCGC
>NZ_RAWC01000339.1:0-6165 GCF_003611685.1 Corallococcus sp. CA049B
GGATGACTCCGCGCTTCATTGCTCCCCCAGCCCACGGTGACCCGCCTCGGGTCCGCCGCACCCCAGCCGTCCTCCCCCCTGGAGGACGTCGCCCACTGTGCGCATCCAACCTGGGCGCGATTGCCCTCAGAGGCAACTGTCGTGGACAGGTAAATCGCGGCTACACTGTTGGCACTTCTTTGCCCATCCCATGCGGCTGCCGACAGCACTCCTGCTCATCTTCTTCCTGCCGTCGAGCGCTGCGCTGGCGCAGGGAGACACGCGCATCACCTTCCTGGGTCGTCAGTTGGAGAAGGGAAGGGATCCGCGTGCTCGCTCACAGGCCGCGCTGGTGTTGGGCCAGACGGAAGACCCCGAAGCGGTGACCCCGCTGTGCGGTGGCCTCAAGGACCCGAGCGAGCTGGTGCGCGCGGCGGTGGCCAAGGGGCTGGGCGCGCTCCTGGAGCCGAAGGGGCTCGACTGCCTCCAGTCGGTCCAGGGAGAGGCGGACGCCACGGTGCAGGCGGCGGTGGCGGAGTCCATCAAGGCCATCAAGGCGTACCAGGCGCGCCGGCCGCGCTTCTACCTGTCGCTGGACGCGCTGAAGGACAAGACGGGCAGCGTGCCCGCGGAGCTCGTGAAGGTGACGGAGGCGCGGCTTCGTTCCAAGCTGGTGCGCCGGGGCGCGCAGCTGGCGCCGGAGAAGGAGTCCAAGGCCGCGGCGAAGGGCGCGCTCAAGAAGCTGGGCGTGCACGGCTACCGCATCACGGCGGAGATCCAGAAGACGGACAGTGGAGGCCTGCGCCTGGCACTCTTGTGCATGACGTACCCGGAGCAGTCCCTGATGGGACAGGTGGAAGTGAACGCCGCGGGGGCTCCGCCCGCGGACCTGTTGAAGGCCCTGATCCCCCGAGCCATCGAGGAAGCCGCCGCGACCTTCGACTGGAGCAGCGAGACATGACGACGACCACGGCCCAGGCCCCGACGACGAAGCGCCGCTGGCGCAACTTCCTGCTCGACGCGCCCTTCCAGCTGAAGCTCACCGCGTACATCGTCGGTGTGACGCTGGTGATGGCGGCGCTCCTGGGCATCTTCCTGGTGCGCGCGGCGAACTCGCTGATGCACGAGACGGCGACGGCGGTGGACGCCCGCTCGGCCGCGGCGGAGGTGAGCCGCGAGTTGTCTGGAGCCACGCTCTCCAACGAGCTGATGGCCCACATGAACGACCCGGCGTTCGAGAAGCAGTTCCGCGAGCAGGCGCAGGCCATCGACGCCAAGTACGAGGCGGAGCGCACGGCCATCGTCGCGCAGCGCGCGGAGCTGGAGCGCCACCAGCGGCTGACGTGGTGGGTGCTGGGCGGCTGCCTGGTGACGTTCATCGCGGTGGTGGCGCTGGCGACCATCGTGGTGACGCACCGGATGGCGGGCCCGCTGTTCCGCATCAAGCGCATGATGCGCGAGGTGGCCGAAGGCCAGCTGAACCCCCCGCAGCACGGCCTGCGCGAAGGCGACGAGCTGCAGGACGTCTTCGAGGCCGCGCGGGACATGACCCAGCGGCTGCGCGCGCAGCAGACCGAGGACGCGCGAGCGCTGTCGGAGGCCCTGGCGCAGGCGAAGACGAGCGGCGCCACGGGCCCCTGGGTGGACGAACTGTCCGCCCTGGAGGCGCGCTACCGCGAGCGGCTGGCGCGGTAGGGCAGGGGCTGGGGGCTCACACCCGCGCGGTGTCCGCGGTGAGCCCCATCTGGAGCAGCTCCGAGTGCAGCAGCAGCCGCGCCTGCGCCCACGGCAGCGCGACCACGCGGTAGCCCGCGAGCGCCTGGAGCAGCAGCGGCCGGTAGCTCGCGTGTCCGGGGTCCGCCACCACGACGATGCCCCGGTCCGTGGTGGAGCGGATGAGCCGCCCGACGCCCTGGCGCAAGAGCAGCAGCGCGCGCGGCAGCCGGTACTGGAGGAAGCCCAGGTACTCGTTGCCCGCCTTCGCCAGCGGCTCCTCGCGCGCGGCCACCAGCGGCCGTGACGCCGGCTCCAGGGGCAGCTTGTCGATGAAGACACACCCCACGCCGCGCCCGGGGATGTCCACGCCCTGCCAGAAGCTCTTGGTGCCCAACAGCACCGTGCCCGTGTCGCGCTCCTGCCGCGCCGCCAGCGAACGGCCGTGGCCGCGCGACTGGCGCAGCACTTCAATCCCGTGCGGCTCCAGCCGCGCCTGCACCTCGCGCGACACGCGCTCCAGCCGCCGCGTGGAGGCGAACAGGCCCAGCACCCGGCCGCCCATCACCTGCGCCAGGCCGGAGATGCGCCCGGAGGCCCAGTCGATGAACGGCTCCTCGTGCGCGCGCGGCGCGTCCGTCACCAGCACCACCAGCGCCTGCTGTCCCAGATGGAACGGCGAGGGCGCGCGAAGAATCGGCGGCCTGAGCCCCAGCCGCTTCAGCACGAAGGGCACCCCGTCACCCGTGCCCAGCGTGGCGGACGCCATCACCAGCGCGCGCTTGTTCGCGGCGAAGTCCTTCGCCACGGACTCGGACACGTCCACCGGCTGCGCGCCCACGCTCCAGCGCTGCTTGCGAGGCTCCGCCCGCGCCGCATAGCAGCGCTTCGCGTCCGGCTCTCCGGCCAGCTCTCCGGCCAGCACCGACAGCTCACCCAGCTCCGTGGTGGCCCCGGCCAGCTCCCGCTCCAGCGAAGGCTGCTTCACCGCCAGCTCCGGCAGCGCCGCCAGGACGCGCACCGACAGCAGCGTGTGCACCCGTTGCAGCGCCGTGCGCACCGCCACCAGCCCCTCGCGCACGGGCTCCCAGGCGGGCAGGGCGCGCACCGCGTCCGTCACCCGCAGCTCCGGCGCGTAGGCCGCGTCGTCCGCGTCCTCGCCGGGCATCGCCGCCGCGGGCTCGCACAGGGCCGTCACCTGCTCGCCCAGCGCGCGCGCCTCCTGGAGCAGCGTGCGCAGGGCGTCGTCCACCTCGGACATCAGCACGCGGGACTCGTCCCGGCGCGTGGCCGCGAGCGCGCGGCGCAGCTCCGCGAAGAGGCCCCGGCGCCCGTCGCGTCCGTGCAGCCGCTCCGTGAGGCGCAGGAAGGCCAGGTCGGACAGCTCCACCGTGAGCGCGGTGGTGGCCACGTCCTCCAGCTCGTGCGCCTCGTCCAGCACCAGGTGGTCCAGGCGCCCGTAGCGCGCGGGCCACGCGAACGCGAGCGACTGGTTGATGACCAGCACGTCCGCCTCGCGCGCCTGCGCCACCGCCGAGTGGTAGAAGCACTTGTGGTGATGCGGGCACCGCTCGCCCAGCGTCGTCGCCGCCTCCGAGCGCACCGCCGGCACCAGCCCGTGCATCCCCGGGAAGCGCTCTCGGAACCAGTGGCTCAGCCGGTCCAGGTCCCCGTCCACGCTGCGGCGCAGGTACGCGCGCACGTACGCCCGGGGCGCCCGCGCCGTGTGGTTCATCCCCGGCTCCACGCGCGTGGCCTCCAGCGCGCGGCGGCGGCACAGGTAGTTCGTCTGGCCCTTGAGCAACGCGTAGCCGAACGCGCCGTCCGTGGCCTGGTGCAGCCGGGGCAGGTCCTTCTCCAGCAGCTGGTCCTGGAGCGTCTTCGTATGCGGCGCCACGCCCACCTTCAGCCCGTTGCGCGCGGCGAACAGCGCCGCGGGCGCGAGGTACGCCAGCGACTTGCCCGTGCCCGTGCCGGCCTCCACCGCCACCTGCCCGCCGTCCGACAGCGTGCGCGCCACCGCCTGCGCCATCTCCAGCTGCGCGGGCCGGGACAGGAACCCGCCGCCCCGCTCCAGCGCGCCGCCGGGCCCCAGCACCTGGGCCACCTCCTCCGGCCGCACCGGCAGCGGCGTCGCGTCCAGCTCGGGCTCCGGGGGAGGCCGGCCGCCATTCGCGCGCTTGCGCTCCGGCCGCGCGCGCAGGAAGCCGCCCGTCGTCTCCAGGTTCAGCGGCACCGGCGTGGCTCGGCACGCCTCCCACAGCCGCGAGAGCAGCTCCAGGAGCGGGCGCGCCTCCGCGTCCATCGCCAGGTCGCGAGCGTCCTCTTCAGAGAGGGAATCCAGGAGCGGCGTGAGCCCCAGCGCCGCGCGGGCCCTGGGGTCCATCGTGGCCAGCAGGTCCGCCACGTCCTCCGCGCGCCCGTCGCGCACGCAGCCATCCAGCGCGTGCACCAGCACCGCGTGCACCGCCACGCAGTCATGCAGCGCCCGGTGCGGCTGCTGCGAGCCCAGCTTCGCCCACCGCATCAGCGACTCCAGCGAGTGGCTGGGCAGCTCCGGGTGCAGGTAGTGCATGAGCTCGCACGAGTCGAGCACCGGCACGCCGCCGAGCACGTCCGGCAGGAAGCCCTTCTCGAAGGGGGCGTTGTGCGCCACCACCGTCCAGCCCTTGAGCCGCTCCCGAAGCTGGGAGCGCTCCGCGTCGAAGCGGGGCTGTCCGGAGAGCTGCGCGTCGGAGAGGCCAGTGAGCCGGCGGATGGTGAGGTTCAGCGGGCGCGAGGCCGAATACAGCTGGGAGAAGCGGTCCACCTCCCGGCCGTGCTCGAAGAAGAGGCACCCGACCTCGATGACCTCGTCCACGCGGGGGTCGAGCCCCGTCGTTTCGAGGTCCAGGAAGACGTGCCGGGTGAAGAGCTCCGAGCTGCCCATGCAGGCGGGTGAGCCTACCCGCCCGGGCGGACATCGCCAGTTAACGGGCGCCCGCGCTCAATCCACCACGAACGTGCCGGCGATCATCTTCCCCATCGCGCAGCCGTACTTCAGCGTCCCGGACTGGTTGGGCGTGAAGGTGATGTCCACCGGCGTGTTCAGCGGCAGCTTCGTGTCGATCTTGTACTCGTCCATCACGAGCTCGGTGGCGCACGTCAGGTCCGTCTTGCGCGTCACCACCAGCTTCACCGGCTCGCCCTTCTTGAGCTGCACCGGCGACGGCTCGTAGCCCTTCTCCGTGACGGCCAGCTCCACCACGTGCACGCCGTTCTCCCGCCGTCCCACCTCCTGCGCGGCGGGCGCGCCCGGCTCCTTCGCGGAGGACTCCTTCGTGCACGCCTGCTGCGACGCCCCCGCGAGGACCGCCGCCGCGGTGAGCGCGAGCCAGGGCTTGATGATGCGGGAGAAGAAGGGGCGCATGGACGGAGTCTCCAGGGGAGGAAGGACACGGGCGGCCCGCCATGAAGGCAGGGCCGCCCGGAAGTAACGGCACCGCGCGCGGGTTTCAGCCCTCGGGGTCGGGCTTGGAACCGGCCTCGTCGTCGGAAGCATCCTCGGCGGGGGCCGGGGGCGCCTCGAAGCGCAGGAGCGCGTGCAGCGGGACGAACAGCTCGTGCCCGGGCTCACCCAGCAGCACGTCGAAGCGGCCCACGCGCAGGAGCGGCGCCTCCACCGTGATGCCGTTGCGCAGCACCAGCTTCACCGTCTGCCCGATGTGCGGCAGGAACGGCCGGGGGTCCGAATAGGGGCGCTTGTCCGGCTGCCGCGCCACCTGCGCCGGCTTCTGCGTGAGCTTCGCGTCGCGCTCCAGGGTCGGCATCAGCCGCTCCCAGTCACCCCTGCGCGCGATGAGCACCACCTGGAGCTTCTCCAGCCGGCCCGTGCGCTCGAAGGTGAAGGCGATGGCCTCCTCCGCCAGCAGCGTGTCCAGCAGCGACCGCTCCGCCAGCACCACCGACAGCTCGGTCTTCTGCTCGATGAAGGCGCCCAGGAAGTCCGCGACGAGCGCGTTGTCCACCTGGCCGCGCGCCTGCTTGATGGCCGCCTTGCGCTGGCTGCGCTCCTTGCGCGCCATGAACTCCTGCACGGTGAGGCCGCTCTGGAGGATGCCGAACGCGTCTCCCAGCGACAGGCCCGGCGTCTGGCCCATCAGCTCGTAGACCTGGTCGAAGCGCTTCGCCTCCTCGGCGTGCAGCTTGCGCCAGATGCGCGCCTTCATCTTCCCTTCCAGCTCACCCTTGGCGATGCGCGCCGGCACGTGCTCGCGCGTGGCCAGCGCCAGAATCTGCTCCGGCGTGGGCGGCGGACGCGGCGTGCTGGGGCGCGGCGCGAAGCGGCCCGGAGGCCCCCCCGCGCGCGGAGGCCCGCCCATCCCGGGGCCCCGGGGAGGCGGACGTGACGCGGCCCCCGGCGTGAAGCCCGGCGCCGGCGGACCGGACGGCCGGGGCGGCGCCGAGGGGGCCGCCGCCGTACCCGCCGTACCC
>NZ_RAWC01000033.1:0-57804 GCF_003611685.1 Corallococcus sp. CA049B
CCTTTACACCCCTCTTCATTCCCCTGTCCCACGGCACCCCACCCGCCGGGGTTTCAGGATTGAGCACTTCCGGGCCTGAGTTTTTTTCAGCCCCAAGGGTTTCGAGCCCTTCCAACCCCCCGGAACGACAGGCCTGTCGCAGGGTACGGTTCTGGCAGCTGGCGAGGGGATGACCCTGGCCGGCCCGCCGCAGGATTCTCCAGGATTGCAGGCATTCACGGTGCTCATCGCCCGGGGTGTACAATCCACCGTGGACCGGCTGTCGGCGGAGGTCCGGCGGGCGGTGCTGGCCGAGTTGTTCCGCATGGGCGCTCGCGCCTGTGAGGCCCACTCGGGGCAGGCGGCCCGTCCTCCCTACACCCTGCGCCTGGACGTGGCGGACTGCCGGATGCACGTGGAGCTGGACCCGATGCGTACCCGGCTGTCCCTGACGGGCCTCACCCGGCCCCGGCCGCACTAGAGGACCTTGGTGAGCGAGCGGTGGACGTATGGGCAGATGCTGCCCCGGCGCGCGGGCTACGAGGAGAGCTGGGAGCTCACCTACCGCGTGGAGCAGCTGCGGGAGCTGGTGGGCCAGGAGCTGCACCTGGACCCGGTGCTCGCGGAGGAGCTGGACGACACCCTGGCCCGCCTGGTCCAGCGCAACCAGCGCCTGCGGGGCCTGCAGCGCATGATGGCCACGGACCGGGAGCCGGAGGACCTGGTCATGCACCGCGCCGCGCTGGAGGACCTGGACCGGCAGCTGCTCCAGGAACTGCCCGGGCTGCTGGAGCGGCTCCGCGCCACGATCCTGTAGCGTTCTGTCCCACGCCGTTCGCTGTTCCGCGGAGGCCTGCCGGTTTCCGACTTGTGCACGGGCCCTGCTTCTTTTCACCAGTCTAATTGGAGTGTTGATCAACTGGTAGAAGAGGTAGGGGAAGCCGAGTTGGGGACAAGTCAGCAAGCTTCGGGAATCATTCACGAATCGGCGATCTGCTACATGTGGGTAAATTGCCGGTTTCCCCCGGGCATCCACAAGGGGGCTTCCGAGCCCCCGGTTGTCCACAGGTCCGTCCACACCATCCACAGGTGATCCACAGGGACCTGGGGGGCAGGACCCCGGCAAGGAAGGACCCCGGATGCAACAGCCCTGTTATGGTCCGGCCGGCTTTCTTCACGACGCGGGCGCCATTCTTCCAAGGCGCTGGAGGATGAGCTCATCGACTTCCATCGGGGCGAGCGCATCGGGAAGTACGAGGTGCTCACGCAGCTGACCGTGGGCGGCATGGCGGAGCTGTTCCTGGGCTACACGTCGGGCCCGGGCGGCTTCCGCAAGTACGTGGTCATCAAGCGCATCCTCCCGGACGCGCGCTCCAATGATCAGTTCGTCCGCATGTTCCTGGACGAGGCGCGCATCACCGCGGCCTTCAACCACCCGAACATCGCGCAGGTGTTCGACCTGGGGGAGGAGGACGACGGGCTCTACCTGGCCATGGAGTTCATCGGCGGGCAGAACCTCAACCAGGTGACCAGCGCGTGCCTGAAGAAGCGCCAGCCGGTGCCGCTGGCCTTCACCCTGTCCGTGGCCCGCGACGTGTGCCTGGCGCTGCACTACGCGCACACCTTCACGTCCGCCGGCGGCGAGGCGAGCCCCGTCATCCACCGCGACGTGGCGCAGAAGAACATCATGGTGACGTACGACGGCACCGTGAAGCTGCTCGACTTCGGCATCGCCAAGGCGAAGAACAGCCTGGAGCGCACCAGCGTGGGCACGGTGAAGGGCACCACCGGGTACATGTCCCCGGAGCAGGTGCGCGGCGATGCGCTGGATGGCAGGAGCGACCTGTTCTCCGTGGGCGTGGTGATGCACGAGCTCATCACCGGCGAGCGGCTCTTCGCGGGCAAGACCGAGCGCGACGAGATGGTGAAGATCCTCGAGGACGCCATCCCGTGGCCGTCCGTGCTGCTGCCGCACATCTCCGAGGACATCTCCCGCGTGGTGATGCGCGCGCTGGAGCGCAACGTGGACCGCCGCTACCCGTCCGGGCGGGACATGGCGCGCGCCATCGAGAAGGCGGCCGGCGGCAAGCTGATGGACGCGGACCAGCGCGCCGCGCTCATGAAGAGCCTGTTCGCGGAGCGCATGGCGGCCACGCGGTCCCTGCTGGAGAGCGCGGACGTCACCACCAGCAGCCAGGTGCTGGCGTCGGCGAAGCGGGCGCTCCAGAAGGATGACGGCCCCTACCTGCCGGAGCGCAAGGCCACCGCGCTCAGCGTCGTCGAAGCGCGCAAGAAGGCGGAGATCGCGAAGCTGCGCGCGGAGGCGCCCGGCAGTGACGAGACCGCGCCCCCGGTGAAGCGCTCGAAGCTGGGCGCGGTGTGGGCGCTCCTGTCGCTGTCGCTGTTCCTGGGCCTGGCCTACGGCGCGTTCCGGCTCACCCAGCTGCTGGAGGCCGAGGAGAAGGCGCCCCCTCCCCCGCCCATGGGCCTGGGCGCCATGGTCCCCATCCGGCCGCCCAACGCCCCCGTGCCCGGCGAGGACCTGGACGTCGTGGAGGCGGACAAGGACCCCAAGGCCGCCGCCGCCAAGGACCGCGACGCCAAGGACCGCGACGCCAAGGCTGGTGACACCAAGGCTGGCGACAAGGACCGCGACCGGGACGAGGCCACCGCGAACCGGGGCAGCCGTGGCCGCAAGGGCAAGGGCGAGGTGACGCTCTTCCTGGACGAGCCCGCGGAGATCTTCCTCAACAACAAGTCCCTGGGCCGCGCGCCGCTGGTGAAGAAGTCCCTGCCGGTGGGCCAGGCGGAGCTGATCCTGGTGGGCGAGGACAAGAAGCGCCGCGTGCTCGCCGTGCCGGTGGAGGCGGGCAAGCCCGTGCGCCTCAACCTCAAGCTGAGGGAGCTGCCGGGCCGCTAGACCCCTGTCCGTTCCGGCGCGGAAGAACCTGCTCGAAGGAGCGGCACGGGCGGAGGGCGTCCGCTATCTTCCGCCCCCACATGGCCCTCTCCCTTGGCTTCCTGATGGACCCGCTCGAGAGCGTGCGGGTGGACCACGACACGACGTTCTCGCTGATGCTGGAGGCACAGCGGCGGGGGCACGACGTCTATTACTTCGAGCAGGGCTGGCTGCGCTTCAACGGCCGGTGCTCGGAGGCGCGCATGCGCCGGGTGAAGGTGCGGCGTGAGGTGGGGCACCCCTTCGACGTGCTGAGCGAGGACGTGCGGCCGCTGTCGAAGCTGGACGTGCTCTTCCTGCGCAAGGACCCGCCGGTGGACGCGGACTATCTGCACGCCACGCAGCTGGTGGAGCTGTGTCCGGACCGTTCTCCCATCTTCATCAACAACCCGTCCGGCATCCGCGACGCGAACGAGAAGCTCTTCACGCTGAACTTCCCGGACCTGATGCCGGAGACGCGCGTGACGCGTGAGCTGTCCGTGGTGCTGGAGTTCGCGGCGAAGAACGCGCAGGGCACCATCCTGAAGCCCATCGACGGCTTCGGCGGCAAGGGCATCCTGTTCCTCGCGCCGGGGGACCGCAACGCGCGCTCCATGGTGGAGCTGCTTACGCAGGGCGGGAAGGAGCCCATCCTCGCGCAGGCATACGTGCCGGAGAGCCGCCTGGGCGACAAGCGCATCATCCTGGTGGACGGAGACCCGGTGGGCGCGGTGCTGCGCGTGCCGTCGGACGCGGACCACCGGGGCAACATGGCCGCGGGCGGCACGCCGATGAAGGCGGACATCACCGAGCGCGACCTCTACATCTGCAAGCGCCTCAAGCCGTCGCTCCAGGAGAAGGGGCTGACGCTGGTGGGAATCGACGTGCTGGGCGACTACCTCACGGAGGTGAACGTCACCAGCCCCACGGGCCTGGTGGAGGCCAGCCACCTGGACGGCGTCTCCTGCGAGGCGCGCGTGCTGGACGTCGCCGAGCGGATGCACGGCGCGCGCTGACCGTGGAACCCGTCAGGCTGGAGGACGGCGAGACGCTGGACTCCATTGGCACCGCGGACGTGCGCGTGTTCCAGCGCCGCACGGGCTACCGCTTCACGTTGGACGCGGTGCTGCTGGCGCACTTCGCGGCCACGGAGGGTGGTGACCTGTCCGGGCCGGTGCTGGAGCTGGGCGCGGGCAGCGGCGTGGTGTCGCTGCTCCTGGTGAAGCAGTTCGGCGTCGCGGGCCCGGTGGATGCGCTGGAGCTCCAGCCCGCGGTGCACGAACGACTGACGCGCGCGGTGGCGCTCAACGGGTGCGAGGGCCGGGTGCGGCCGGTGCTCGGGGACCTGCGGCAGGCGCGGTCGTTGTTCACGTCCGGGACCTACGGGCAGGTGGTGTCCAACCCGCCGTTCCGCCGGGCCCAGGCGGGCGTGGTGAGCCCGGACGCGGAGCGGGCCGTGTCCAAGTCGGAGGTGGCGTGCGATGCGCCGTCCGTGGTCGCGGCGGCGCGGCATGCCCTGCGGCCCGGTGGCGGCGTGAGCCTGGTGTACCCGGCGGCGCGGCTGGCGGAGGTGCTGGGGGTGCTCGCGAGCGCGCGGTTGTTCCCCCGGGTGCTGAGAGCCGTGCACGCGCGGGTGGACGCGCCCGCCACGCGCTTCCTGGTGCAGGCGCTGAGGGATCAGGACCGGGGCCTGTCGGTGCGCGCGCCGCTCATCGTCCATGGCGAGGGACCCGGCGGCTACAGCGCGGAGGTGGCGGCGCTGATGGACGTGCCGCTGGCGGAGCGGAACGGGGGTTGAGCGCCCGGCCGCTGAGCGTTGGGCCCTGCGAGCGTCGGGGCCGGATGGGCAGATGCGTCACAACGTAAGGGGCACTTCACCTACCGGACGTGCGCGTCCCGATGAGGAGAGCCCCATGAACGTGACGATGCTCAACGAACAGCCGTCGCTGCTGAAGTCGGCCGCGCTGCTGCCTCCGCGCCTGTCGCTGGGCGCGACGATGATTCATCACGGCCTGGCGAAGCTGAAGAAGGAAGGCATGGAGGAGCAAGCGGGCATGTTCGAGCAGCTGGGCATCAAGCCCGGCAAGACGTGGCTGCTGGCCACGGGCATCACGGAGCTGGTGGCCGGGGTGAGCTCCATCCTGGGCATCGCGACGCGCTTCACGGCGGTGTCGGTCATCGTCACGCAGGCGATGGCCATCGCGAAGGTGCACCGGAAGAACGGCTTCGACATCACCAAGGGCGGCTACGAGTTCAACGTGGCGCTCATCGCCATCGCACTGGGGACGCTGATGCGCGGGCCCGGGAGGCTGTCCCTGCACAGCGCGCTGGAGCGGCGGGTGAAGCGCCGGGAGCTGAGGCACTTCCGGCTGTTGCCGCGTCAGCGCAGGGGCTCGGTGCTGCTCGACGCGATCGGGTAGCCGGGGCCAGGGCCTCCGAGGGGTGTGGGGGTGTCGCCTGCCCGTCTGCTGCCGAACCGGGCCTGCCGGTGGCGCCCCTGCCCCCGCTTCATCCCGTAAGATGCGCGGGCCATGGCCCCCCCGTCCGTCCTGCTGATGCTGGCGCTCGCCGCGCCCGCCGCGTCTGTCCCCAACTTCTCCACAGCCGAGTCCTCCAGCACCGCGCGCCTCACCGAAGCGGGCATGGCCTCCGTGCGCTCCGTCATCCGGGATACGAGCGCCGGGCGGCTCGAAGTCGCGGGCCTCGCGTCCGTGCGAGGGGCGGCGGGGAAGCCGGGTGGCACGCGCCAGCTGGATGCGGCGGGCCTCGCGTCCGTGACGGCCGCCACGCGGACCCGTTCCAGTGATTCCGAGACGCCGGTCGCGGTGCGGATGCCCGCGGGCGTCGCCGAGTCCATCCCGACGCCGCGCCCCGAGTCGAACACGGTGCCGGCCACGGGCGCCGCGCAAAGCCAGACAGAATCCCTCTCCGAAGCAGGCCGCATCGCCGTGGAGGCCAGCGTCGGTGCCTTGCGCGCCGCGGCCATGGCGATGCACGGCAAGGCCGGCGCGTCTGGCCTCGCCACCGTGGGCAACCCGGACGAGCACTACGCCCGGGGCGTCGCCGCCCTCCAGTCCAAGGACTCGCGCACCGCCATCGCGGAGCTGTCCGCGTGCGTGCAGGCCGCGCCGTCCCGTGCCGACTGCCGCTGGGAGCTCGGCTGGGCGTACTCCGTGGAGGGCCGCTGGGCGGACTCCCTCACGCAGTGGACGCAGGTGCGCGCGCTCAATCCCAACCAGCCGGACTTGGACGGGGCGCTCACGCAGGCCCGCAGCCAGGCCGCGCTCCAGGCGAAGCTCGCGCAGCCGGTGGACAGCACGCCCCGCCCTCCCCCGCCGCCGGGCGCGAAGCTGCGCATCCGCGCCGCCGGTGACCTGATGCTCGGCACCACGGTGCCAGAGGGCTACCTGCCCCCCGAGGGCGGCGGCAGCGTCATCGCGGCCGTGCGCCCCCTGCTGGAGGACGCGGACCTCACCTTCGTGAACCTGGAAGGGCCGCTCTGCGACACCGGCAAGACCACCAAGTGCCGCTCGCCCGCGAACTGCTACGCGTTCCGCTCCCCCACCTCCTTCGGCGAGTACCTGAAGGAGGCCGGCGTGGACGTGGTCTCCACCGCGAACAACCACTCCGGAGACTTCGGCGAGGAGTGCCGCCGCGCCACCGAGTCCACCTTGGACACGCTGGGCATCGCCTGGAGCGGTCCCCCGGGCAGCGTGGCCACCGTGGAGCGCAACGGGCTGAAGATTGGACTGGTGGCCTTCCACACGTCCGCGGGCTGCAACCACCTCAACAACCTGCCCACCGCCACCGCGCTGGTGAAGCAGACCGCCGCCACGCACGACATCGTCATCGTCTCCTTCCACGGCGGCGCGGAGGGCGGCAAGGCCCTGCACGTCCCGGCCGGCAGGGAGATGTTCTTCGGCGAGGACCGCGGCGACCTGCGCGTCTTCACCCACGCGGTGGTGGACGCGGGCGCGCACCTGGTGCTCGGCCACGGCCCGCACGTCGCGCGCGCCATGGAGTTCTACCAGGGCCGCCTCATCGCCTACTCCATGGGCAACTTCGCCACCTACGGCCGCTTCAACCTCAAGGGTCCGCAGGGCCTGGGCATGATCCTGGAGGTGGAGCTGGACAGCCGCGGCGGCTTCTCCAACGGCCGCATCCTCCCCACGAAGCAGGTGGGCGCAGGCATCACCTGGCCGGACCCGGCCGCCAACGTCGTCTCGCTGGTGCGCAAGCTCACCACCGAGGACTTCCCCGACACGGGCGCCCGCATCGCCGACGACGGCCGCCTCTCTCCGCGCAAGTCGCCCGTCACGGCCTCCAGCACCGCGCCGTAGCGCCGAGCCTTCACGACAACGCCGCACCCGCACCCACGGACGCAGCACCTCCGTGGGTGTTTTGTAGGTCACGCATCGCGCATCACCGTCAGGGAATGCGCGCTTTGTTGAAGCCGGGCTGCTGCCTGGGCTGCCGTGCGCTTCATTGCGCCTCCAAGCGTGCCGCGCCGTGCAAGGCATGCGTGGGCGGCGTGCGCTAAGACAGCCATCGACGTGCCTGCCCATCGACTCCCACGACTGACTTCGCTGCGCCCCTTCGAATACCCCGGCTACTTCGCCGTGTGGCTGGGCGCGCTCATCTCCAACATCGGCACCTGGATGGAGACGGTGGCGATGGGCGTGTACGTCACGCAGACCACCGGCCGCGCGGAGTGGACGGGCGCCATCGTCGCGCTGTCCTTCCTCCCCGCGGTGGTGCTGGCGCCGGTAGGCGGCGCGCTGGCGGACCGCTTCGACCGGCGCGCGTACGCGGGGCTGGGCGCGCTGCTGCAGGCGGTGCTCGCGGCCGTGCTGACGGTGCTGGCGTTCCGAGGGCAGCTGTCAGTGTCCGTCATCGGCGTCATCTCGTTCCTCAACGGGTGCGTGAGCACGCTCACCTATCCAGCCTTCTCCGCGCTGCTGGCGGAGCTGGTGCCGCCGGAGGACCTGCACCTGTCCACCAGCCTCAACTCCGCGCAGTTCAACCTGGGCCGCATCATGGGGCCCACGCTGGCCGCGGTGGTGTTGCAGGCCGGCGGGCCCGCGTGGGCGCTGCTCGCGAACACGCTGTCCTTCTTCGCGGTGCTGGTGGCGCTGTGGCGCGTGGCGCCGCCGGCGCGGGACAAGGCCGCGAAGCGAGAGCCGCTGTGGGACGGCATCCGCCGCGGCATCACCGTGGCGCGAGACGACGAGGACATCTCGCTGGTTCTGGTGGCCACCTTCTTCGTGGCCGCGCTGGTGGCGCCCTTCATCGGCCTGGTGCCGGTGTTCGCCATCCGCGAGCTGGGCCAGGGCGCGGCGGCCACGTCGCTGCTGGTGACGTGCCAGGGCGCGGGCGCGGTGACGGCGGCGCTGTGCGTGGGCACGCTCGCGGAGCTCTTCGGACAGCGCAAGCTGCGCGGCTACTCGGCGACGACCATCGCGGTGCTGGCGGGCGTGTACTGGCTGGCGCCCACGCTCCAGGTCGCGGCGGTGTGCATCTTCTTCCTCGGCGCCAACTACCTCATCTTGATGAGCAGCCTGAGCGCGTCCTGCCAGGGCCGCGTGCCGCGCGAGCTGCAAGCGCGCATGGGCAGCCTCTACAGCATGGTGCTGGGCGCGGGCTACTCGCTGGGCGTCTGGTTCCAGGGCGCGCTGGCGGACCGCATGCACCTGCGCTTCGTGACCCTCGGGTGCAGCGCCCTCTTCCTCGCGCTGGTGCTCACCACGCGCCTGCTCAAGCCCGCGCGCTTCGAGAACGAGCCCCTGGCCCAGGCCGCGGACGTCCAGCCGTTCTCCGACAGCGCGCACTGACGCGCGTCCGTCAGTCCTCCTCTTCCAGGTCCCGCTTCAGCTTCGTCAGCAGCTTCACCGCGTGCGTGGCGTAGGAGCTGATCCACCGCGCGTGGATGTCCTGGATGGGCGCCGCGTTGAGGTGGTTCCACCGCGTGCGTCCCTCCTTGTGGGACAGCACCAGCTCCGCCTTCTCCAGGACCTTCAGGTGCTGCATCACGGTGCAGCGGTCCAGGGTCTCCTCGAAGTGCTCGCACAGCTCCCCGGTGGTCCGGGGCGCGTCCTTCAACAGGTCCAGGATGGCCCTCCGGCGCGAGTCCGCCAGCGCCTTGAAGATGAGGTCGTCCCGGTCGTCACTCCTTGACATGTTATATTTATATAACCTATTTGCGGGCAGGACCAGTTCACGACCAGGGGTGCCCCATGGAGCCGAAGTTCCAGGTGCAGTTGAAGATCCGCAAGCCGGTGGCGCAGGTGTTCGAGGCGGTGGTGAACCCCGCGAAGCTGAGCGGCTACTTCGTGAAGACGAGCAGCGGTCCGCTGGCGGCGGGCACCACGGTGAAGTGGAGCTTCGCGGAGGTGCCGGGCGAGTTCGACGTCATCGCGCGCGAGGTGATTGCCAACGAGCGCATCGTCTTCGAGTGGCCCACGGACGACGGCTACAACACGCGCGTGGAGATGGACTTCGTGCCGTTGGACGCGGGCAACACGATGGTGAAGATCCGCGAGTCCGGCTGGAGGCCGGATGAGAAGGGCATCACGGCGTCCTACGGCAACGCGGGTGGCTGGATGCACATGATGCTCTGCCTCAAGGGCTACCTGGAGTACGGAATCAACCTTCGGGAGGGCGGGGCCTTCTGAAATCCGCGACGCGGGGGAATGTCACGGCCAGACTGCCGTTCCCTCGCGTCCCGTTGACGAAGGAGCCCCATGCCGTCCGTCCGCGTCCCTGCCCTGCTCCTGTCCGCCCTGCTGCTCTCCGCGCCCGCCGCGAACGCGCAGGAGCCCAAGCGCGCCCCGGAGGCGCTGGGTATCGCGATGGAGGGCTACCCCTACCCCGCGCCCGTGCAGTTCCTGTCCGTGACGTTGAAGGGCCAGGACCTGCGCATGGCGTACATGGACGTGAAGCCCACGGGCAACGCCAACGGGCGCACCGTGGTGCTGCTGCACGGCAAGAACTTCTTCGGCGCGTACTGGAAGGACACGATTCGCGCCCTCACCGCCGCGGGCTACCGCGTCGTGGTTCCGGATCAGATTGGCTTCGGCAAGTCGTCCAAGCCGGCCATCGCGTACAGCTTCCACATGATGGCGTCGCTGACGCGGCAGGTGCTGGAGAAGCTGGGTGTGAAGCAGGCCGCGGTGGTGGGCCACAGCATGGGCGGCATGCTGGCGACGCGCTTCGCGCTGATGTTCCCGGAGGTCACGACGCAGCTGGTGTTGGAGAACCCCATCGGCCTGGAGGACTACCGCGAGTTCGTCCCCTGGAAGTCCACCGAGGACCTCTACCTGGAGAACCTGAAGGCCACCGAGGAGGGGCTGCGCAAGTACCAGCGCGGCTACTACGTGAAGTGGAAGCCCGAGTACGACGAATACGTCCAGGTGCTCTATCGCCAGACGCTCAGCGGCGAGTACCCGCGCCTGGCCTGGGCGTCCGCCGCCACGCAGACGATGATCTACGAGCAGCCGGTGGTGCACGAGTTCCCGCAGGTGAAGGTGCCCACGCTGGTGGTGATTGGCCAGGAGGACCGCACGGTGGTGGGCAAGGGCAGCGTGCCGCCCGCGCTGCTGCCGAAGCTGGGGCAGTACCCGGCGCTGGGGAAGAAGACCGCCGCGGCCATCCCGGGCGCCACGCTGGTGGAGCTCCCGAACGTGGGCCACATCCCCCACTTCGAGTCGCCGGAGAAGTGGCACTCGGCCCTGCTGGACTTCCTGCGCAAGGTTTCGAAGTAGTCTTCCGCGGCATGCATCGCATCCGCGTGGTGCGCCACGCGTCCGAGCGGGGCGGCTGGGAGATGGCGCTGGCCACGCCGCCCCCGGCGCTGGCGCCGCTCATCCGGGACTACTGCGGCTTTCGCGAGGCCATGCCCCAGCCCATGCGCCGGCAGGAGCTGCCCGGCGTGCAGGTGGTGCTCATCCTGGAGTTCGGCCCGCTGCTGAAGCACCTGGACGACGTGGGCGGGGTGACGCGGCACCGCTCCGGCTTCGTGGCGGGGCTGGACGAGCGCTGGAGCACCACCGAGCACAACGGCGAGTCCCACGGGCTCCAGGTGAACCTCACGCCGCTGGGGGCCCGGCGCCTCTTCGGCCTGCCCATGCACGAGCTGGCCCACCGGGTGACGGGCCTGGAAGACCTGTGGGGCGGTGAGGCGCGGAGGCTGGTGGAGTCCCTGGCGGAGGCGCGGGACTGGGCGGCGCGCTTCGCCCTCGCGGACGCGTTCCTGCTGAAGCGCGCGGAGCGGGGGCCGGCGGTGGACGCGGGCGTGAAGTGGGCGGTGGAGCGCATCCAGCGGACGGGAGGCCAGGTGGACATCGCCACGCTGGCGAGCGAGCTGGGCCACAGCCACAAGCACCTCATCCACCAGTTCCATGAGCAGGTGGGGCTGCCTCCGCGCAGGCTCGCGCGCCTGTTGCGCTTCGACCGGGCGGTGGAGCGCATCAAGTCCGGAGGCCCGGTGCGCTGGGCGGAGCTGGCGCTGGAGCTGGGTTATTTCGACCAGGCGCACCTGAACCGGGACTTCCGCCAGTTCACCGGTGGGCCGCCGTCCGCCCTCCTGCGCCGTGTGCTACCGGACGCGGGCGGCTTCGAATCCGGCGCGTAGGTAAAATCCGTCCAAGAAAGGCCGGGGGTGGATGGGCAGGATGCGCGGTGAAAGGAAATCACACCATGTCCCTGCCCAGCATGTACCCCTTCCTCCACTACGCCGACCCCGAGGCCGCCCTGCGCTTCCTGAAGCAGGCCTTCGGCTGCGAGGAGCGCGTCGTCTACCGCAAGCCTGACGGCGCCATCGCCCACGTGGAGCTGACGCTGGGTCACGGCCTCGTGATGTTCGGCGGCGCGGAGGGCGGCCGGCTGAAGATGGCCGCGTCGAAGGACGTGCCCCTGAAGAACCAGGGCATCTACGTGGTGGTGACGGACCCGGATGCGCTGTACGCGCGAGCGAAGGCGGCGGGCGCGAGCATCGCGATGGAGCTGCACGACACGGACTACGGCTCGCGGGACTTCAGCGCGCTGGACCCCGAGGGGAACGTCTGGAGCTTCGGCACGTACCAGCCGCTCGCGGTGCCTCCGCAGAAGGGGTGAGGCGCCTTCGTCGACGGGAGGGGGTGTCCATGCAAGGCTTTCCCCATGAAGCTCTTGCTGGGACCCATCCTGTACGCCCGGGCGCAGGCCACGCCGGACCCGAAGTCCCATGACGTGTGGAGCTTCTTCGTCAACGTGTTCCTGGACAGCACGTCGGCGAAGAAGCCTCCGGCGTTGAGGCTGTGTTTCCGGGACGCGAAGGGCCAGCGGGTCGCCGTCTTCGACGAGGCGAAGCCCGCCGCGGACCTCTCCGCCCTGCCCAAGGACACCCGGGGCGTGGTGTGGCGCTGGGAGGTCAACCTGCCGCGCACGGACGTGGCGCAGCGTCTGTCCTATCACTTCGAATCGCCAGACACGCCCGGCGTGCCGGTGACCTTCGAGCGTCCGACGCCGCGAGACCACCGGCCGTGGTCCTCGAAGGTCATCCCGCCGGAGCCGCTGGTGGTGTCCGACGTGGTCGTCCCCGCGAGGGGCGTGTCGCCGAACATCGCGTTCTTCTCCTGCAACGGCGCCAGCCGTGCGAGTGATTGGAGCAACCTGGCGCAGCCCTTCGCGCTGTGGGAGCGGATGCTGCAACAGCATCAGGGGGACCCGGTGGATCCGGCGAAGACGCCGGGCTTCCAGCTGCTGCTCGGGGGTGGGGATCAGCTCTACGCGGACTCGCTGCACAACACGCTGGATGTGTTGAACGCGTTCATGAAGCTGCCGCGGTCGGAGCGGTTGAAGCTGCCGGTGCCGGACGGGCTCTCGGAGAAGCTGTTCGCGGAATACGTCTGGCTCTACCGGGAGCGCTGGGGCGGGAGCCAGGGCATCGCGCCGTTGCTGCGGAGGGTGCCGGGGCTGTTCATGTGGGACGACCACGACATCTTCGACGGGTGGGGATCGCACGAGGAGCTCCAGCAGGCGCCCTGGTATCGCGCCATCTACAGCGCGGCGGCGCGGGCATTCGAGGCCTTCCAGCGAGGCTTCTTGGAGCAGCCGGCGAAGGCACGCGAGCCGGACGACCGGGGCGTGGTGGAGCCCGCTCGGCACTATTTCCAGACGTTCTGTTTCTCCACGGCGGACTGCGACCTGGACGTGGTGTTGCTGGACCTGAGGAGCGGCCGGACCAGCCGGGTGTTGGACACCGGGGACGCGCATCCGCAGACCGAGTTCACGGTGATGAGCCGCTCACAGTGGGACGCCTTCGACGCGTGGCGCGAGGAGCACCGCCAGCGGCCGGAGAACGGCAAGAAGGCGCGGCACGTGCTGGTGGTGTCGTCGGTGCCGCTGGTGCACCTGCGTTTTGGTCCAGCGATGGAGCGGATGACCGGAGGTGGCGTCGAGCTGCGCGACGACCTGCTGGACCAGTGGGAGTCCGCGGTGCACCGGGGCGAGCGCACGCGGTTGTTGATGAACCTGTTCTCGCTGGCGAAGAAGTCCTACTGCGCGGTGACGGTGTTGTCCGGGGACGTGCACGTGGGAGCGAGGGCGCGCGTGCGTTCACGCAACCCGGACCACCTGGTGCCCGCGTTGGGGACGGTGGGCGAGGTGTTCATCGAACAGGCGACGTCCTCGCCCATCGTGCATCCGCCGCCGGGGTGGCTCGCGTTCAAGGGGATGCTGGCGTTGTCGGAGGATTCAAGGGAGGACCTGCCGGGGTTCCTGCAGACGGAGCTGTTGCCGGTGGGCAAGGAGCTGTACCTGAGGGACCGCAACTGGCTGTCCATCCGGCTGGAGCGGCCCAAGCACCGCGACACGACGGCGCGTCCGAAGCTGTGGGTGAAGTGGATCGCGGAGAAGGAGAACCTGCCCATGGAGGTGGTGGTGGAGCCGCCGCCCTTCCCTGCCGTGGGCTGAGGGCTTCAGCGGACCGGGAGCTCCCGGAAGGAGATGCCGCTCCAACCGCCCTGCTCCACCGCGTCCTTGAAGCGGTCCGTGCCGATGAGGACGGTGCCGTAGTCGCCCAGGCGGAAGAGGTCGATGTCCGTGGGCAGCGAGGCCGCGTCGAGGATGAGGTCGTCCGGGAGGCGGAGGCCCACGCGTCCGCAGGTGGGACAAGGCGGTTCCAGGTCGGGGGGGAGGCAGTCGCGGTGCATCCGGCCGCGCAGTTCGAGTTGGAGTTCGAGGATGTCCGGGGGCGTCTTCTGCCGGAACCGCAGCTCCGTCTTGCAGCCGAGAAGGCCTCGGATGCCGGCGGCCTGGAGGCTGTCGAAGGCATCGCGGCGCACGAGGATCCAGCAGCTATCCAGACCCGAGAAGGGAGCGAACTGACCTCGTGCATGGCCTACCAGCGGGCCAAAGGTCGTTCCGGGGGCAAGCTCGGAGCCTGGGGGCGCCAGTGGGCGTACCAGTTCGCGGAGACGCGCAAACTCGTGGAAGGGCTCGGGCCGGGCTTCTTCGAACTCGCCTCGTTCGGGAAGAACCGACAGGTCTACCGCGGGGTAATGGTCTCCCCAGGTGGACCAGGTGGCGCCACATCCCGGGCAATCCTTGATGCCAGGCAGGCCCCACTTCGGTGCGGCATCGAAATCCCCTTTGAAGGAGTTCCAGACTGCTTTGTCGCGACGAAGCTCAAAGAAGCGGGTCATGGTCTCTGAAGTCGAATCACCGGAGGTCACTTGTACCGCTGGATGGGACCACCCAACAGCTGAAACCGATAGATGAGTTCCCCAGCGTGTTTGAAGATCTCTGGAGGTTTGGCGAACCTGTTCGCCCTGCTGAACTCGCGCCAGGCTTCATTCCACATGCCCCCGCTGTGCCCATTGCTGTGGATGCGCCGGTGGACATGCACGGGAATGGGAATCGTGTACTGGTGGATGTCGACGCCTTGTCTCTTGAACCACCGGGCCAGGTCAGGGGCCTGCGGGAAGATGTGGTGCTTCTCGAACTTGCCCGCAGGAAGCCGCCGCTGAGGAGGCACGGGCTTGGGGTTCCCGTACCACGGGAACACCATGACGGGTTCCGGGTTGCCCGGCAGGCCCATGCTGGCGCCCCAGTTGCGCCGGGGCCCGCTTCCTGGAGCGGGAGCCACGGGTGGAGGCCGGGGCGGCAGTCCGCGCGCCAGCACCACCTCCCCAGGCACGTCCTCGCACCGGAAGAAGCCGCACGCCGTGTCCCCACAGACCAGGGTCACACAGGCATCGCTGCTCGCGTCACCGCACTCCGCCTCGGCTTCATCCCAGCGCTGCTGGAGCGGCGTACTGGACGCACACGCCACCATGCACAGCGCCAGGAGCATCAGCATCTTTCGCATGGCGGAGAAACCTACTCATATCCGGCGTCTCTGTATCCATCAGGCCGTGGAAGCTGCACGTGCCGGTCAGTCGCTTTCCCTCCCGGGGTCGAGGAGCGCTTTCCCCAGCGACTGTCTTCACGAAAGACAGTCTGAACTTCAGGAACGCACGGGCAGTTCCCGAAAGGAGATGCCAGTCCAACCGCCCTGCTCCACTGCATCCTTGAAGCGGTCCGTTCCGATGATCATGGTGCTGAAGTTGTCCAAGCGGAACAGGTCCCTGTCCGTGGGTAACGAAGCACCGTCGAGGATGGGGTCGTCCGGACGTCGGAAGCCCTGTCGTCCGCAGGTGGGACAGGGCGGCTCCAGGTCAGGAGGAAGGCAGTCGCGGTGCAGGAGGCCGCGCGGTTCGATCTGGAGCTCAAGGATGTCCGGAGGCGTCTTCTGACGGAACCGCAGCTCCGTCTTGCAGCCCAGCAGTCCACGGATGCCCACAGCCTGGAGACCGTCGAATGCGTCGCGGCGGATGAGCATCAGCGAGGTCCCCTGCCAGGTGAACGGCCCGAACTGACCGGATGCAGTGCCCGTGAGCGGACCGAAGCTTGTTCCGGGAGGAAGCGATGCATCCGGTGGCACCAGTGGGCGCACCAGTTCCCGGAGACGGACGAACTCATGAAACGGCTCGGCTCGGGCCTCCTCGAATTCCCGATGCTCGGGGATGAATGAAAGGTCCACGGCGGGGTACTGACGTCCCCATCCACCCCCCGTCACGCCGCAGCCTGGGCAATCCTTGATGCCGGGCAGGATCCATTTGTGCGTGGCGTCGAAATCTCCGCTGTAACGGGATGTGGCTGCTTCGTCGTCGCGGAGCCAGAAGAAGGAGGGCATGGACCGTCAGGGCTCAAATGGGTGAAGGCTCAGTTGTACTTCTGGATGGGGCCACCCAGCAGTTGGAATCGATAGATCAGCTCCCCGGCATGCTTGAAGATTTCCTCTGGGGAAGCGCCTCCGTTCGTATCTCTGAACTCACGCCAGGCCTCGTTCCACATGCCCCCCTTGGGGCCGTTGCTGTGGATGCGCCGGTGAACGTGCACGGGGATGGGGATCGTGTACTGGTGGATGTCGATCGCCTTGATCTTGAACCACGCGGCGAGGTCCGGGGCCTGCGGGAAGATGTGGTGCTTCTCGAACTTGCCCGCCGGCAATCGCCGCTGTGGAGGCACGGGCTTGGGGTTCCCGTGCCAGGGGAACACCATCACCGGTTCCACATCACCCGGTAGCCCCATGCTGCTGCCCCAGTTGCGCCGGGGCCCGCTTCCTGGCGCGGGAGCCACGGCCACAGGTGGCGGCCGGGGCGGCAGTCCCCGCGCCAGCACCACCTCCCCGGGCACGTCCTCGCACCGGAAGAAGCCGCAGGCCGTGTCCCCACAGACCAGGGTCACACAGGCGTCGCTGCTCGCGTCACCGCACTCCGCTTCGGCTTCATCCCAGCGCTGCTGGAGCGGCGTGCTGGACGCGCACGCCGCCATCCACAGCGCCAGCACACAGGACGTCAGGCTTTTCCTCATGATGGAAAGCCTACTCATAGACCCGTGCGTCCCCGCCACGGTGGTAGCGTCAGCCCATGGGCTTCTGGAAGACGCTATTCGGGAAGAAGAGCAAGGAACAGCGGGTGACTTCGAGGGTCATCTCCGTGCTGCCGCCCGAGCGATTCCTGGCGGGAGGCCTCCCCCTCCACGCGATCGCGGGCACGCTGCATGACCCTCACGGAGGGCCCGATGGCTTCGAGGTGAACCCAGCCTTCGTGGCACTTCTCCATCAGGTCGTCCGCGAGTGCGCGCCAGCCGATCCAGGCGCCCAGGCCGAGGCACAACGCATCGGCAAGGGGTGGCTCTACATCTCGGATCAACGGCTGCCTCCGGGTGAAGAGCGTGTGCCCCCAGAGGACATCATCGGCTACTTCACTGTCGAATCCGGACGAATCACTCCCGAAGGCTATACGCCCAACGAGAAGCACCGCGTCTTCACACACCACGGCCTCGTCCGCCTTCCTGGGATGCTTCAAGAAATCCTGGTCACACGAGCCGCCGAAGACACCCGGGAGTGAAACAGAAGCGGCGTGCTGGACGCGCACGCCGCCATCCACGACACCCACGCTCAGGGCAACGGCCCCTCCACCAATCGCAACACATCCGCGAGCACCCCCGCCGCCGTCACCGCAGCGCCCGCGCCATACCCTCGAATCACCAGCGGCGTGGGGCTGTACCGCTCCGACAGGAAGCTCAGCGCGTTCTCGCCGCCCTTCACTGCCGCCAGCGGATGCTCCAGCGGCACCGGCACCAGGCCCACGCGCACGCCCTCCGGCCCCACGCTGCCCACGTAGCGCAGCACCTTGCCTTCCTTCCGGTGCGCGTCCACCCGCCTCTGGAAGATCTCGTCCGCCTGCGGCAGCCGCGCCAGGAACTCCGGCAGCGGGCCCTTCGCGTCGAACTCCTCCGGCAACAGCGACGCCAGCGCCACCTCCTCCAGCTCCAGCGACCGCCCCAGCTCCCGCGCGAGGATGAGCACCTTGCGCGCCACGTCCGTGCCCTCCAGGTCGTCGCGCGGATCCGGCTCCGTGAAGCCCTTCTCCATCGCCGTGCCCACGGCCTTCGACAGCGGCACTCCCGCCTCCGTCAGCCCCAGGATGAACGACAGCGAACCCGACAGGATGCCCTCCACCCGGTGCACCGTGTCTCCCGTGCGCAGCATGTTCTTCAACGTGTCGATGACCGGCAGCCCCGCCCCTACGTTCGTCTCGTAGAGGAACCTCCGCTGGTGCCGCGCCGCCGTCTCGCGCAGCGCCTTCCAGTGCTCCTGCCGCCCCGCATTGGCCTTCTTGTTCGCTGTCACCACGTGCAGCCCGGACGCCATCAACGCGGGGTAACCCAGCGCCACGTCCTCGCTGCTCGTGCAGTCCACGAAGATGGGCCGGCCCGGCCGCCTCGCCTTCGCCCACGCCCGGAACGTGTCCAGCGTGAAACCCGACTCGCTCGTCTCCAGCCGTGCCTTCCATCCGTCCAGCGCCACGCCCTCCGGCGCCACCAGGCTGTGTCTGCTATTCGCAATGGCACACACGCGCAAATCCAACCCGTGCGCCCGCAGCTTCGGCGCTTGCTGATGAATCTGCCGCAGCAGCTCCCCGCCCACCGTGCCCACGCCCGCCACCAGCAGCTCCACCACCTCCGTGGTGCCAAAGGCCTTGCGGTGCACGTGTGCCATTGCCCGCGGCCCGTCTTCCCTCGAAATCACCGCGGAGATGCTGCGCTCACTGGACCCCTGCGCGATGGCCGCGATGCTGCAATCCACGTCCGCCAGCGCGCTGAAGAACGTCCCCGCAACGCCCACCCGGTGCCGCATCCCGTCTCCCACGATGCTCAACACCGCGAGCCCCGGCTGATGCTCGATGGGGTCCACCTTCCCCGCCTCGCGCTCCACCTCGAACGCGTCCTCCAGCGCCAGCACCGCCCGCCGGGCCTCCGCCTCCCCCACGCAGAAGCTGATGGAGGACTCGCTGGAGCCCTGCGTAATCAACACCACGGAGATGGACGCCATCGCCATCGCCTCGAAGACGCGCGCGGCCGTGCCCGGCACGCCCTTCAACCCCGCGCCCGCGATGTTGATGAGCGCGATGTCCGGCAGGAACGACAACCCCCGCACCGGGTGCCGCGAAGCCGGCGCCGTGGCCGTCACCCGCGTGCCAGGGTGCTCCGGCCGGAAGCTGTTGCACACCCTCACCGGGATGCCTCGCTCCCTCGCGGGCGCAATCGTCTTCGGATGCAGCACCTTCGCGCCGAAGTAGGCCAGCTCCATCGCCTCCTCGAAGCTCACCTCCTCCAGCGCGAACGCCTCCGGCACCAGCCGCGGGTCCGCGCTGAAGATGCCGTCCACGTCCGTCCAGATCTCCAACAGCCGCGCATCCAACGCCGCCGCCGCCAGCGCCGCCGAGTAGTCCGACCCTCCCCGCCCCAGCGACATCGTCTTGCCGCGCGCATCCCCACCAAAGAAGCCCGGCATCAACATCAGCCCCGGCCCGTCCTCACGCAGCGTCGCGAACCGCGCGCGGATCTCCTCCACCCGGGGCGTCGCCTGCAGCGGGTCTCCCGAACACACCAGCACCTGCCTCGGGTCCAGGCTCACGGGCGAAAGCCCCCGCGCATCCAACAGCGCCGCGAGCAGCAGACACGACGCCCGCTCCCCCAGCCCCGACAGGTGCGCCAGCACCGACGGCGAGCACTCCCGCAACAACCCCACGCCCTGCAACAGCCCGCGCAGCTCGACGCCCAGCGCCACCAACCCCTCCGCCAGCGGCCGGGTCTGCGCGGGCTTCAGGTCCACGCTCAGCGCCTTCGCGATGGCGGAGTGCGTGTCGTCGAACCGGGCGCAGGCCTCCTGCACGGACTCGCCCTCCTCGGCCACCTTCGCCGCCTCCACCAACAGGTTCGTGATGCCCGACACCGCGGACGCCACCACCATCACCCGCTCGGCCTTGCGCGCCTCCTCCACCAGCGCCACCACGCCGCGCATCCGCTCCGCATCCCCGACACTGGTGCCACCGAATTTCATCACGCGCATGACACGGCCTCCTCTCGGGACGTCGGGACTCGGTGGCTGGGGCGGCACATCGGAAGCGGCGTCATACGGGTCCTCGGGGTTGGCGGCTGGCAGGTGGGGCAACGCAAAAGCCCCGCGCTCGGGAGGAGCGCGGGGCCGGGTTCGGAAGGGGGACCTTCAGGAGGTCCGCTTCGGAAGTCAGGCGGTCCGCGCTCCGCGAGGAGTCAGGCCGGTGCGAGTGCAAGTCTCGGTCAGCACGGTCTGGACGCGCGCGCCCACGGAGGACGTCGTCCCCTCGTGCCGCTGGCTGTCCCCGCTGCGTCCGACCATGGAGTCCCCATCCTAGCCGCTTTTCACGCGCCAGGGTCAGGGGGCAGGCAACCAGCCCCCCGGTCCAGGGCCCCCACCGTGGTGCTCGCGGCCAGGGCTGCCGACATTGAGCGTGTGAGCTGTCCCACCCCCTTCCGGAGCAACCCATGGCCACCCACAAGAAGAGCGACACCGCCCACAAGCCCGGCTTCGCCAAGGACCGCGTGGAGGGCGGGCTGGAGGCGGACGACACCAAGCCCCTGTACGCGGACGACGCCAAGCACTCCACCGAGGAGCAGAAGTTCGCCCTCGACAGCGACGGCCCCGTCGGAGGCCCCCGCAACAACCCCCAGAGCGTCATGGACGACATCGACGACGAGGAGCGCGAGGAGCGCGGCCGCCTCAAGGCCGAGGCCCGCCAGGAAGAGAACGAGCCCACCCGGGAATGAAAAAAACCGGGGCCCCGACACCCACGTCGGGACCCCGGCTTCCACGCCTCGAAGTGGAGCGCTCTGTTACTTGGAAGCAGGCTCCGACGCCGGCGTCTCCACCAGCGTGAGCTTGCCCAGGTTGAGCGGCGTCACCTGCTCCTGGATGACCAGCGGGTCGCCCACGAGCACCACCTGCATGTTGGCGGAGTCCAGGTAGGACTCGGCCACGCGCTGCACCTCCGCGGCGCTGGCGTTCTCCAGGCCCTCCACGGTGCGCTTGAACTCATCCATCGGCCGGCGGTGGAAGTAGAGCTGCGCGGCGCTGCCACCCAGGCCCTCCACCGTCTCGAAGGCGCCCGGGAACGCGCGGATGAGCCCTTCGCGCGCGGCGGCCAGCTCCTTCTCCGTGATGGGGTTGGACTTGATGCCGGCCAGCTCCTTGATGAACTCGTTGAGCGCCGGGCCCGTCACGTCCTGCCGCACGGCCGCGTACGCGGTGAGCGGTCCCACGCCCAGGCGCGTGCCCAGGTGCGCGTTGGCGCCGTAGCTGTAGCCCTTGTCCTCGCGGATGTTCATGTTGAGCCGGCTGCCGAAGAAGCCGCCGAACACCGTGGTGGCCAGCTCCAGCGGATACTCGTCCGGGTGGCCCGCGGCGAGGCCGGGACGCCCCACCAGCACCACCGTCTGCTCCAGGCCCGGCTTGGGCACCACGCGCACCTGCTGACGCGGCGGCGCGGGCGGCGCGGGCGGCGGCTTGGGCGCCACGGCCCCGCCCTTCCACCCGCCGAAGTACTTCTTCCCGAACTCCACGGCCTGCTGGAGCGTCACGTCGCCGGTCATGATGAGCGCGGCGGCGCGAGGGCCCGTGTGCTTCGTGTAGAAGCTCTTCGCGTCCGCCAGCGTGAGCGACTCCACCGTCTTCGGCGTCCCGCCGGACGTATGGCCATACGGGTGGTCCGCGCCGAACACGGCCTGGTAGTAGGCCTGCTGCGCCAGGAAGTTCGGGTCGCCCATGCGGCGCACCAGCTCACCCAGCTGCTGCTTCTTGCGGCGCTCGAAGGCCTTCGCGTCGAAGGTGGGCCGCAGGACGACGTCCGACAGCAGGCTCATCGCCGCGTCCACGTTGGTGGTGAGCACGCGCGCGCCCACGAAGGCGCCGTCCGGGTCCACCGACAGCGCGGGCGACACGCCCAGGTCCGCGAACGCGTTGTCCAGCGCCACCGTGTCGCGCTTGCCCGCGCCCTCCAGCAGCATGCGGTAGGACAGGTCCGCGATGCCCAGCTTCGCGGCGGGCTCCTGCGACACGCCCGCGGCGAAGGCGATGCCCACGAACACCAGCGGCAATTCCTTGCGCGTGCTGACGATGACGGTGAGGCCGTTGTCCAGCTTCGCCTGCTCGAAGGTGGGCAGCACCAGCTCCGGCGGCTTGCCGGGCTTGGGCTGCTGCTCGCGGAACGCCTCCGCGTCCGGAGCGGGTGTCTGGGTTCGCGGCGGCGCGGCCGGCGCCGTTTCAGCCGGCGTCTCCGCGGGCTTCGTGGTGGCGCAGCCGGCGATGGACAGCGTGAGGAGGGCAGTGAGGATTCGGCGGTGCATGACTAGCGGGCCTCCTTGCCCGGAGCGGAAGACGGCGCGGCCTTGCCGGCGGACGGCACCGCGTGGAGCACGACGCGCGCGTCGGGGCGCAGCACGTCGTTGGCGAACTGCTTCACCGCGCCGGGGGTGACGTCCTGGTAGCGCGCCAGGTCCTGCGCGACGTAGCTGGGCTCGCCCACGAACTGGTTGTAGGTCTGGAGCGTGTCGGACTTGCTGCCGGAGCCGCCCACCGCCTGCAGGCCCGCCAGCTGCCGCGTGTCATAGCGGGTGCGCGCGCGGACAATCTCCTCCTGCGTGACGCCGTCCTTGCGGACCTCGTCCAGCACCGCGTCGATCTCCTTCTTCAGCGTGTCCGTGGTGACGCCGGGCCGGGCCACCGCCTCGATGGAGAAGACGGACTGCGCGCCCTGGCTCTGCTGCACGGCGTCCACGCTCTGCGCCAGCTGCTTGTCCAGCACCAGCCGGCGGTACAGGCGGCTCGCGCGGCCCGTGCCCAGCGCGGTGGCGAGCACGTCCGCCGTCGCGTCCCCGGGCTTCAGGTACGGGGCGGTGAGCCAGGACATGGTGAGCAGGGGCAGCGTGGCCACCTTCTCGTCGTGGCGGATGGTCGTCTCGCGCGTGACCTTCACCGGCTGCACGTCCGGACGCTGGGGCTTGGGCGCGGAGGTCAGCGTGCCGAAGTACTTCTCCACCAGCGCCTTGGCCTTCGCGGGGTCGAAGTCGCCCACGATGGCGAGCGTCGCGTTGGAGGGCGCGTACCACTTGCGGAAGAACGCCTTCACGTCATCCACCGTGGCCGCGTCCAGGTCCTTCATGGACCCAATCACGTTGCCGGAGTACGGGTGCGGCGCGGGGAACAGCGCCTGCCACGCCTTCTCCTGCGCCTCACCGTAGGGGGCCGTCTCCACGCCCTGGCGGCGCTCGTTCTTCACGACCTCCTTCTGCGTCTGGAGCTTCTTCTCCGTGAGCGAGTCCAAGAGGAAGCCCATGCGGTCGCTCTCCAACCACAGGGCCGTCTCCAGCAGGTTGCTGGGCACGGTCTCGTAGTAGTTGGTGCGGTCGAAGCTGGTGGTGCCGTTCAGGTCCGTGGCGCCCGCCTGCTCCAAGAGGCCGATGTGCACGTCGTCCGGCACGTGCTTGGAGCCCTGGAACATCATGTGCTCGAAGAGGTGCGCGAACCCGGTGCGGCCCGGCGTCTCGTCGTAGGCACCCACGTGGTACCAGACGTTGACGGCCACCACGGGCAGCTTGCGGTCCACGGAGAGGATGACCTCCATGCCGTTGGGCAGCGTGTACTTCTCATAGGGGATGGCCAGGTTTTCGCGGCCGGGCTCCAGCGGCTTCGCCTCGGGGGTCTGCGCGAGCGCCGGAAGCCCCACGAACAGGGCCGCTGCGGCGAGGGCCTTCAATCGGGACAAGGTTCCTCCACGGTTCAGGACGGTCTTTCGCGCGCTTAGCACGCGCCCCGGGGCCTGTAAGCCGGAAGGAGACGGGGTGGGCCCGGGGGTGCCGGGGGTTGCTCGCCGTGCGACACTGCGGCCATGAGCCTGGAGGTGCCCCTCTCCCAGCAGGGCCGCTGCGCGGTCCACCCGGACCTGCCCGCGGGCGGCACCTGTTTCCGCTGCGGGAGCTTCATCTGCGCGGACTGCGCCACGTCCGTGGCGGGCCTGGGCGTGCGCCTGTACTGCCAGGCCTGCGCGGCGCGCCCGGACGTGAACTACCTGGAGGCCCTGCGCCAGCGCTATTGGGGCAAGCGTGATGGATGGGCGTGGGTGGTGGGGGGCGTGACGCTGCTGCTCTGCGTGGCCACCGCCGCCGCCCTGGCGGAGTGGGGGGTGCGCGCGACGAAGGAATCGCTCTTCACGTTCCTGCTGCTGTTGCCCGTGCCGGTGGGCGTGGCCTTCTTCCTGGGCCAGCGCTGGGCGCGGCACGCCATGCTGGTCACGCCGCTGATGATGGCGGTGGTGGCGGATGCCCTGGTGCCGGACGGGCGCTTCCTCTACCTCCTGTGCGCCATCCCCGGCCTGGTCACCGGGCTGCGCATCCATCGCGACGTGCGCAACCAGCTCTTCTTCCGGCTGCCGGTGCCGCCCGGGGCGCTGAAGCTGCTGTGGAACGAGCGCTTCGACAACCCGATGGCGCGTCAGGCCTCGCGGTTCGGTTTCAGCGCGCTGTTCATGCCCATGTTCGCGCCCGTGGCGGTGATTTGCGGCGCGGTGGCGCTGAAGCGCGTGGACCCGAAGGCCACGCCGCCCATTGGCCGCCGGAACCAGGCCCTGATGGGGCTGGTCCTGGGGCTGGTCAGTCCGCTGCTGTGGGGGAGCTTCCTGCTGCTGTGGCTGTCCGGCCGGATCCCCTTCTGACCGCGACGGTCAGAACGGGCGAGCGCCCAGGGCCCCCTCGGTGCGAAGGATCTCCCGCACCGTGTCCCCCACGCCCTGGCATTCACCGGTCGCGGCGTCCAGGAGCAGCTCGGAGTCCGTATGGGGCAGGTCCCCGCTCTGGATGCACGCTCCCAGTGAGAGGTCCTTCAGCCAGGTGGACTGGCGGAACGTCACGCGCAGGGAGCCGCCTTCCTCCACCGCGAGGGCGTAGGGGACCTCGAAGCCCAGCGCCGTGCCCTCGGGCAGGGTGAGTTTCATGGTCCAGCTCTGCGTGCCGCCGCGCTTCAGCCAGGTGTGGGCCTTGAAGCCGCCCTCCCCCAGCACGAAGTCGATCCGCCGGTACTTGCCAGGGGGGATCCGCAGTTCCTTCTCGCCCTGCGAGAGCTCCCCAGAATCCAGATCGATGGAGAAGGGGCCCGCGAGCGTGACCGTGCTCGGGGCGTCTCCGGACTGGACGCACCCGGCGCCCTCGGGGAGCTCCTCCCTCACGTCCTCGCAGGTCAGTCCCCCGCCCAATTCCAGACGGATGTCCGCCACGCTTACGACGACGGTATGCAACTGGAAGATCAAGCCGTCACCCGACGTGATTTCGGGAAACGGGGGCGGGGACGTCATGGCCCGGACGCCGGAGGCCGGGACCGCCAGGGAGGACGCGCCCGGCAGGGTCGAGCTCAGCGAGAAGATGAGCCGGGGATGGCTGTCACCGCAGCCGGACAGCCCCAGGGACATCAAAGACAGACACAGCACGGCGCCAGCAGGGCCGGAGGTACGCAACCAGGGGATTGAGGGCATGTCGGAAGCACTGCACAAGGGGGAGCGCCTCCGGCCGGGCGTCCCGATGCGCGAGCCCCACAGGGCCCACGAAGCCTCAGCATGCCCGAAGCCCGGGGAAATGGACAGACACCCGTGAGGGTGGCGCATGCCAGCGGACAGGCCGGTGCTCAGCGTGAGGAGGAACCCCACAGGAGAGACACCATGGCAACGCAACGCGTGAGCGACGTAATGACATCCGACGTAGAGGTCGTCCGACCGTCTGATTCCCTGAGGATGGCCGCGGAGAAGATGCGCCTGCTGAACGTGGGCCCCATGCCCGTGTGTGACGGCGATGAGCTGGTGGGCATCGTCACGGACCGGGACATCGTCATCCGCGCGGTGGCTCAGGGACTGGACGCCGAGCGCACCCAGGTGGCCCAGGCGATGACCCGGGGCGTGGAGTTCGTCTACGACGACGACGACCTCACCCAGGCGGCCCAGAAGATGAGGGCCTCGCAGATCCGCCGCATCCTGGTGTTGAACCGGGCGAAGCGGCTGGTGGGCATCCTCTCGCTGGGAGACATCTCGGCGGAGCTCAGCGACCAGGAGAGCGGCAGGACGCTGGAAGAGGTGTCCGCCCCGTCGCAGCCGGCCGCGCCCTGATGCGGGCTACATGCCGCCGAGCTTCGTCTCCAGCTCCGACAGGTCGCGGTGCACGGCCGCGTCCGTCTCCCGCAGGCCTTCGACCTTGCGCACGGCGGAGATGACGGTGGAGTGGTCCTTGTTGAAGCGCGAGGCGATCTCCGGGAAGGAGCTCTTGGTCAGCTTGCGGCTCAGGTACATGGCCACCTGGCGCGCGTGCGCGAGCGCCTTGTGGCGCCGGTCCTCCTTCAGCGCTTCGACCGTCACCTTGTAGAAGCGGGCGACCTCGCGCTGGATGGCCTCCACGTCCACGGTGCGCTGCGCGGGCAGGATGTCGCGCAGCACCTGGGACGCGAACTCCTCCGTCACCGGCTGCTTCGTGAGGCTGTGCATCGCGGACAGCTTCACGAGCGCGCCTTCCAGTTCGCGCACGTTCTTCTGCACGTGCTTGGCGATGAAGTGCGCCACGGGGTCCGGCAGGTTGAGGCCCTCCTGCTCCGCCTTCTTCTGGAGGATGGCGACGCGTGTCTCGTAGGTGGGCTCGCGGATGTCCGCCATCAGGCCCATGGCGAAGCGGCTGCGCAGGCGGTCCTCCATGCCGGGCACCTCCGCGGGCACCATGTCGCTGGTGAGCACGATGGCCTTGTTGAGGCCGAAGAGCGTCTCGAAGGTGTAGAAGAACTCCTTCTGCGTCTCCTCGCGCTTGCCCAGGAACTGGATGTCGTCGATGAGGAGCACGTCGCACTCTTCGCGGAACTTCCGGCGGAAGTCCGTCATGCGGTGCTCGCGCACGCTCTCCACGTACTCGTTCGTGAACTGCTCGCTGGAGAGGTAGACGATGCGCTGGGTGGGGTCCTTCTCCCAGATGTGGTTGCCCACGGCCTGGAGCAGGTGCGTCTTGCCCAGGCCGGTGCCGCCGTAGATGTAGAGCGGGTTGTAGTTGTGGCCCGGCCGGTGGGCCACGGCCTGCGCGGCGGCGGCGGGGAGCTGGTTGCTGTCCGCGACGACGTAGGTGTCGAAGGTGAAGCGCGGGTTGAGCCGCGCGGGCCGCATCGAGTTCACCTTGACGGTGGGCGTGGGCGGCAGGTCCGCGGACGACGGCGGCGGACCGACGACGACCTCGTAGGCGACGCGCCCCAGGGACGGCTCCAGCCGGGCCAGGTGCGTCTCCAGCATGGCGCGGTAGTGGTCATCCACCCAGTCGCGGAAGAAGCGGTCCGGCACGCCCAGGACCAGGGCGTTCTCGCGCACCTCCATGGGGCGCATCCGCTCCAGCCAGGTGAGGGCGTAGTGGAGCCCCTCCTGACGGATGGCTTCCAGCGTGCGGGTCCAGATGACGCCGGCACTGGGCAGCGAAGGCGAAGGGGCTTGGGCGAGGGCGTTCACTTGGAGGCTCAGGGACGGCGCGGAAGGAGGGAACCCGCGGGCGTCCGGCGGTGCTAACACCCGCTCTCCGGCTGATCAAGGAACCGGCCTGTAGCACGGATCAGCGGGACGCCCTGGCGGGTGGGGATGATCACTCGCGGCGGATCCGCTTTCGCGCTGCGGAGGCGAGCCGTTCCGGTGGGTTGCGGGAGGTGGGCGGCGGCGCCACCTGAACGGATCCACCGTGGCGCGCGGCCGTCAGGTGCTGGACAGGGGGCGGGAGTGACGCGCCTACGTCGGACCCAGCCTCATGAGGACTTCGCCTGGATCCTCGTGGGGCACGGGGTGGAAGCCACACTTCTCCAGGACGCGGATCGACGCGAGGTTGTGGGCGGCGACCCACGCATGCAGCGGCCGGGTGGGCACGAGCCGGAGGAACTCGGAGAGGGCCCGGGTGGCGAGGCCCTGTCCCCAATGCTCGCGACCCATCCAATAGCCGACGAGGCGCTGGCCCTCCTGTTCCCAACTGCCGATGTTCCCAACCACCACGCCGCCCATCACGATTGTGCGGTTGACGTTCCCGGGACGCAGGACGTTCGTGCGCCAGTGGGTCATGAACGCGTCGCGCTCCCGCGATGGAAATCCAGCCATGCGCGCCGCTTCGGGGTCGCGCTGGTGTTCGAAGAACAGGGGGAGGTCCTCATCCGTGACGTCGCGGAGGATCATCCTGGAGAGGCTACTTGAACGGGCGGCGCACCCACCTGTTCCTTGCCCCGTCCCCCCTTTTCCTACATGATCGCCCGGTCCACCCGGCGCAGGGCTGCACGGTCGGTGTTGCCGCGCACGCTATTTGAGGGATGGACGCCTGTTCTCGCGCACTCTGGTTGAGGGACTCGCGAGGAGAGGCTCCGAAAATCCCATCACGGAGCCGGACCACCGGAGAGCGCGCTCATGAGGGGATGCAACTCCTTGACGCGACTGGGGAACCGTAGTCCCGAGGCCATCAACCCGTCGGCTCACCGGTCCATCAACAAAGGCGCGCGGCAACACTCCGAAGCCCTAGGCCCTTCCGAACGCCGTATGGATCAACAACCCCGCGCAGCTCCCCAACTCACAGGCGGCTGCGCACTAATCTCTCAGTTTCACTGTCTCATTCACGTTGACAGGTTCCGTTCCTTCCGGTGCGGGTGCGGTCAAGGCACTGACCGTCCGCCTATTTCCGGAAAGCGCTCGTAGGCCCACAGGAGTGCTGCCAGGTGCGCGCGGTTTCCCAGGTCGAGCGGAGCATCCGTGAGCCGGACCACCCACCCGCCAGTAGCAGTGCGCCGGGCACGTGACAGCAACTCGGCGTCACGCTCAGGGTCCGGGAACCCGAGGGCCTTCGCGGCCTCGGCCGACCAGTAGTTCAGCCAACCCAGGTGGCGTGGAATCTCTGGAGTGGAAATCGCTTCTGGGAGCTTGAGAGCGGGCAGTCCGAGAGGTGGCTTTTCAGGTCCATGTCGCTTCGGGCCTGTCTGATCCGCGATGAACTGCATCACGGATGACGGCGCCAGGATCCCCCAATATGCGTGGACACCCTCCGCGACGTGCTCCAGCACATCCGCTGCCGCCGCGATGCTGGCTGCGTCCTGAGGCAGCTTCGCATGGACCTGGAGTTGAGGTTGTCTGCCCGGACTTGAACTGGCGGATCTGCGCAGTCCGGAAATCGTCACGGGATAGTCCTCGTCTCCGTTGCAGATGAGCGGAAACTCTCCTCGTGCCGCTGAGGCCGCGAGCCACGCGTCTCGCTGAGATAGCGCGACAGGCTTTCCTTCCTTGGATATCTCCCACGCCAGACGCATGCCGGGCATCGCCCGTTCCATGCCTTCAACGACAGCGAGCGTACGGCCGTCGTCCATCGTCAGAGCCGGTGCATGGACATTCAGGATGAGGCGGTCGCGCGTCGTCATCGTTCGCACCCCGTGACGACGATATCCAACTCGTCGGCAATCTCCTTCAGCGCGGCTTTATGCGCCTCGCTGCTCACTCCCACCACGAAGGCGTAGCCACATGCCCCCGCGATGTCTCGCTCCTCCAGCAGTTCGGCCACCTGGTCCCTGACCACCTGCGCTTGAAGGAAGTCGCTGTACGTGTCGAACTGGTCGGTCTTGATTTCCCACAGCACGCGCACACCGACTTGCAACGCATCGAAGTGCTTGCCGTTCACGAGCACGTCATGGCCGGGGTAGCGATTCGGTGGAATCCTGTCGGCACACCGGTTGTGCGCGTCGTCTCCTCCCCGGTGCTTGACCGGAATGGGTTCGCACCTGGGATGGCGCGTCCGGTCCAAGGCGTCGGGAGGCATCGGGGGCTGCCAGTCCTTCCCAACAGGGTCGGGTTCAAGCCTGGGCTTCCGTTTCGCTACGGTCTCCCGGGGGACGGCCCTCGTTCCTCGCATGGCCCCAGCTTCCTCGGGATAGAGCTGGCGGAACTCGTACGCGTCCAGTTCCTCTTTGATGGCGACCGCCACCACGACAACACCTGTGATGATGACTGCGCCCATGACGATTTCAGGAGCGACAAGGACACAAACTCCAAGCCCCAGGGTCGCGGCTCCAGCGGAGGCGACCGTGCAACGTCCCGTCGGATCGTGAAACCGGATCCGGTGATGGTCCAGCGCTCCGAAGCAGCGCTCCACCACCACGGACCAAGGCGAAGAAGCCTCCTGGACGACGCATCGCCCCTCATCACTCCAAGGCAGCTTTGACGCCCTATGGAGGTTGGCGACCCTCAAGGAAGGGGTCGTGCGGGCCTTCAGGGGCATTGGGGTAGCGCACGCCGAGGACAGGAGCAAAAGCAGGATGCAGGCATGGAGGCGCATGGCGACGTCCGTTCAACCGGCCAGCCACTCGTGGGTCAACAGCGAAGGACCTGGAACGGGCCCACTCGGCTCCGGGCCCAGAGTCCTTCAGCGAAGCCCTGTTCCTTGCCCCGTCCCCCCTTTTCCTACATGATCGCCCGGTCCACCCGGCGCAGGGCTGCACGGTCGGCGCTGGTGATCCTTGATTGACTTGTCCTGGAAATAGGGTTACGGACGCCCCCTTTCCAATGTACGGGTCGCGCCGATGATTCAGGCGCTGCCTTCAGCTCTCAGGAGTCGTTGTGTCCAAGCGCACGTACCAGCCGTCGAAGATCCGGCGCAACCGCGCCCACGGGTTCCGTAAGCGGAACGCCACCAAGGGCGGCCGGGATGTCCTCAAGCGCCGCCGCGCCAAGGGCCGTAAGCGCCTGGTGGTGTCGTCGTTCAAGAAGTAACTGGACGCACGGACGATGGCCGAGGGAGCGGCGCCGCGGGTGCCTCAGGCAACCGACGAGCGCTTCCCCAAGGCCTTTCGCCTGCTCCAGCGGCGTGAGTTTCTTGAAGTCCAGGAGGGCGGTCAGAAGATTCCGTCCGACTGCCTCCTGGCCCTCGTTCAACGCAATTCCCGGGCGCACTCCCGCGTAGGGCTCACCGTCTCCAGCAAGGTGGGCAACGCGGTGGTGCGCGCACGCCTGCGCAGAGTGCTCCGCGAGCTGTTCCGCAAGCACCGCGGGCAATGGCCCCCCGGTCTCGACGTAGTCCTGGTCGTCCGCTCCTCGGCGAAGGAAGCCTCCTTCGCGCAAGTTTCCCGTGCGTTCGACGGCGTCACCCGTAAGCTGCAACGGCTCTTTCCGGCACCGCGCGTGCCTCCCAAAGAGCCCGCCCCATGAGTCCACTCGCCTTCGTCATCGCCCTGCCCATCCGCTTCTACCGGCGGTTCCTGGGGCCGCTGTTGCCGAAGGCGTGTCGGTTCCATCCCTCGTGCTCCACCTACGCCATGCAGGCGCTGGAGAAGCACGGCGGGTTGAAGGGCAGCGCCCTCACCGTCTGGCGCCTGCTGCGCTGCCAGCCATTCCACCCCGGTGGATTCGATCCCGTCCCCTGACGGTTTGCTTCCGCCCGCCCTCCGGCGCCGTGCCGCCGGCACAGGGAACTCCATGACGAACGACCCGCTGTCGCCCCAGTCCAACGATTCACAGAAGCGGCTGCTCCTGGCGCTCGCCCTCTCCTTCGCGGCCACCGCCGCCTACACCTTCTTCTTCGCCCCCCAGGGGCCGCCCCCGGGCGCGGAAGGCGCGGACGCGGGCGTGGAGGTCGCCGCGACGGCCGACGCCGGCACCCCGGGCATGGCCGCCGTACCGCCGCCGGGCGCCGGAGGCGAGGACGCGGGCACCCACGCCGAGGCCCCGCAGCCCCCCGCGCGCACCGTGGAGTTCGCCCGCCCGGAGGTGAAGTACACCTTCTCCTCGGAGGGCGCCGGCCTCACCTCCGCCGTGCTCCAGGGCACGAAGATGCGCGAGCAGCAGTCGCTCACCGTCAAGGAGGGCTTCGAGAAGCTCTTCGGCAAGGACATCCCCCCGCCGCCGCAGATGAACGTGGCGCACCCGGTGCCCGGCCAGCCCCTGCCGCTCGCGGTGACGATTGAGGGCGCTGCTCCGCTGGCGGGGAACACCCGCTACGCCGTGCAGGAGGCCCCCACCGACAACGGCGGCAGCGTGGTGTTCACCGGCCGCCAGGGTCCGTGGGAGGTGACGAAGACGGTGCTGTGGCCTCGCGAGGGCTTCGAGTTCACCTACACCGTCCAGGTGCGCAACACCTCCGCGCAGGCCCAGTCGGGTGAGCTCAAGGTGCACTACGGCCGCGCCATCGACCCGGAGTTCGAGCACGCGCCGTCCTTCTTCGGCGGCGTGGGCAACCTGAGCCGCTCCGCGTGCTGGGTGGAGGACAAGCTCCACAACCTGTCCCCGGGCGACAAGCCGCCCGAGGAGACGAAGGGTCCCATCTCCTTCTTCGGCATCAACCAGCAGTACTTCCTGTCCGCGCTCTACCCGCTGGACGGCGCCCTCCAGGGGCACTGCACGCTGACCGCCACGCCCACCGCGCGCGAGGTGTCCGCGGGCTTCCCGCTCAACGTGGCCCCCGGCCAGGTGGCCACCTTCCGCTTCGGCGGCTACGCGGGCCCCAAGGACCCGGACCTGCTGCGCATCGTGCCTGGCACGGAGCTGCGCGCCGTGGCCGGCCTGTCCACCACGACCTTCCACCCCATGCTGGAGGACACAGTCGACTTCGGCATCTGGGCGGTGGTGTGCAAGCTGCTGCTCGCCGTCATGAAGTTCTTCCACGGCATCGTGGGGAACTGGGGCGTCGCCATCATCCTGCTCACCGTGGTGGTGAAGCTGGCGCTGCTGCCGCTCACATACCGCTCCATGGTCAGCATGGAGGCGGTGAAGGTGCTGCAGCCGAAGATGGAGGAGATCCGCAAGAAGTTCGCGGACGACAAGGAGCGCCAGAACCTGGAGATCATGAAGCTGTACCAGGAGGCGAAGGTGAACCCCCTGGGTGGCTGTCTGCCGCTGCTCATCCAGATGCCGGTGTGGATCGCCCTGTTCACGTCGCTGCGCAACAGCTTCGAAATCTACGGCGAGCCCTTCTTCGGCCCCATCTGGCGCGACCTCACCTACAAGGACCCGACGTACATCCTGCCGCTGGCGCTGGGCGTGTCGATGATCATCACGCAGAAGATGCAGCCGCAGATGATGGACGCGGCGCAGGCGCGGATGATGACCTGGGTGATGCCCATCATCTTCACCTTCACGCTGCTCCAGTACCCGGCGGGCCTGTCGCTCTACATCTTCACGAACAACGTGCTCTCCATTGGCCAGCAGTGGGGCCTGCGCAAGTGGCTGGACCGCAACAAGAACCAGACGGGCGGCGGGACGCCGGCGGTGGTCACCGCCGGGGGAGGCAAACGCAAGTGAGCGGGGCACAGGTGGTGGCGGGCGGCGGGGACTTCCGCCCCCGGGTGGAGAAGCTGCTCACGGACATCCTCGGGCTGATGGGGTTCCCTGCGCGGCTGGACCTGCAGGACGCCGCCGACGGCAGCCTGTCCGTGGCGCTCCACTTCGAGTCCGGCGCGCCTCCGGGCGTGGAGCCGGGCAAGCGCAGCCAGGTGCTGGATTCGCTCCAGTTCCTGCTCAACAAGATGCTCCACCGCCCCGGCGTGGAGCGCCGCTGGGTGATGCTGGGCGCGGGCGCGCACCCGGAGCCCCGGCCGCGCCGTGACGCGGCGGCGCAGCAGCAGGCCGCCGCTCTGGCTGGGACCGTGGCGCAGGTGGCTTCCACGCCCGCGCAGCAGCCGGCCCGGGCCGCGGCGCCTGCTCCGGCCGCGCAGCCTCCGCAGCGCAACGCGCGGGGTGGGCAGCCGGCGCAGCAGGCCGCGAAGCCCGCGCAGGCGCAGGCCCCCGCGAAGGGCGTGGAGGCGGATGAGCGCACGCTGCAGGTCGAAGAGGATCCGGTGTTCCGGGAGGCCGTCCGCAAGCTCGCGGAGAAGTCCGCCAGCCTGGGGCGCTTCTATGCGTTCGCCGCGATGAAGACTGAGGACCGCGCGCGCGTCCTGAAGGCAGTAGAAGGAGTGGGTGGAGTGAAGGTGGCGGCGGAAGGCGAAGGCCGCAACCGACGCGTGGTGTTCACCCCGGCGAAGCCCGCCCCGATGCCCAAGCGGAGCCTGCTGCCGGACGACGACGAAGACGACGTCGACGCCTGAGCAGGTGTGCCCGCTTCGGGGCCGCCGGCGGGCGCGAGAGGGACGAATGGGTAAGGCGAAGGGGTTGAAGGACAAGCTGTACGGCGCGGCGGTGCTGAAGATGAGCTTCCGCCTGCGAGGGGATGAGGAGTCGCCGGCGTTCCGCTTCGTCTACCCGGGCGTGCTGCGCGACCTGGAGGTCGACGACGCCGAGGTGGAGAAGTACATCGAGGAGCACCGCGACGACGTGGAGCGCGCCGCTCGCGGCTCCACTCCGCCGCAGGGCGTCCGGTAGGCGCTCGAGGGGCGGGAGTCATGCGAGCGCGCCCGTCCGCCGCTGGTCCCCTGCCCCGCCATGACGTCTGACTCCGCCACCATCGTCGCCCTCGCCACCGCGCCCGCCGCGGGGGCGGTGGGCATCCTCCGGCTGTCCGGGCCGGCCGCGCTGGAGGTGGGACGGAGGCTCGCGCCCGGTGTTCCCGCATCCCCCACGCCGCGCCATGCGTACCTGGCGTCGTTCGTGGACGCCGCGGGCGCGGCGCTGGATGAGGGCCTGTTCCTCTACTTCCAGGCGCCCCGGTCCTTCACCGGCGAGGACGTGGTGGAGCTCCAGGCGCATGGCAGTCCGCGCCTCTTGCGGCTGCTGCTCACTCGGGCGCTGGAGGATGAGCGCGTGCGTCCGGCGCTTCCCGGTGAGTTCACCCGGCGCGCGTTCCTGAACGGCCGCATCGACCTGACCCGCGCGGAGGCGGTCGCGGACCTGGTGGCCGCGGATTCGGAGGCGGCCGTGCGCGCCGCCGCGGCTGGACTTGCCGGCGCGTTGGCCGAGCGGATCCGCGCGCTGGAGACGCCGCTGCGCGAGCTGCACGCGGACCTGGAGGGCGTCCTCGACTTCCCCGACGAGGCGGAGGGCGCGGACGCGGAAGCGGGCCCTCGCGTCACCGCGCTGCGCTCCGCCGCCGAAGCGCTGCGCGCGGAGGTGGGCCGTGGACGGCTGGTGCGCCAGGGCGCGCGCGTGGCGCTGTACGGCCCGGTGAACGCGGGCAAGTCCACGCTGTTCAACCGGCTGGTGGGCGAGGCCCGCGCGCTGGTGGATGACGAGCCCGGCACCACCCGCGACGCGCTGGAGGCCCGCGTCGAGTGGGACGGCCTGGGCGTCACCCTCTACGACACCGCCGGCCTGCGAGAGGCCCCCGGACGCGTGGAGGCCCTGGGCATCGCGCGCACGCGGGAGCTGCTCGCGGCCGTGGACCTGGCCGTGCTGGTGCTGCCTCCGGAGACGTCGAGCGAAGAGGCCGCGTCGTGGACTCGCGAGGCCGGTGCCACACCCGTGCTCGCCGTCACCGGCAAGTGCGACGCCATCCCCGGGGCTCGAGACACGGTGTCCGCTGGCCTCCCCTCCCCTGCCCCGCCGCGCGTCAGCGGACTCACGGGCGAGGGCGTGGAGGCGCTCCGGACCACGGTGCTCACGCGACTGTGGGGCGGGGGGACGCCCTCCGCGGTAGCGCTCGTCTCCGAGCGTCACGCGGACGCCCTGCGTCGCACCGCCGAGGCGCTGGGCCGCGCCGAAGCCGCGTCACGCGTGTCCACCCTGGAGGTCCTCTCCGGCGAGGTGGGGCTCGCGCTGGAGGCCCTGGGCGAAGTGTCCGGAACGAGCGTTTCCGAAGCGCTCCTGGACACCCTCTTCCAGCGCTTCTGCATCGGGAAGTAGCGCCTTCGCGGGTGGCGGTCCGCATGTCAGACCCCTCCCTAGAATGCCTCGCGTTCACCGGCGCTCCCCGAGGATTCATGACGGCACTCCAGCAGCTTCAACCCACCTCCCACTCCCTGCTCTCGGCGCTGCCGTCGGGCTGGGTGGGGGAAATCCTCGATGGCGAGCTGGTGGCCTCGCCCCGCCTCTCCGTGGCGCCCGCTCGCGCGGCCTTCATGATGGGCGTGGAGTTGGGAGAGCGGTTGGATCCGCGCCGTGGCGGCAACGGCCGCTGGTGCTTCCTGCGCGCGCCGGAGCTGCACCTGGGCGAGGACATCCTAGTGCCCGACCTGGCCGGCTGGCGCCGTGAGCGCGTGGCCGCCCCGCCGGAGCCCGGCGCCGCCTTCTTCACCCTGGTGCCGGATTGGGTCTGCGAAGTGCTGACCCCCGCCACCACCGCGCTGGACCGGGCCCGCAAGCTGCCCCTGTATGGGCGGGCCGGCGTGTCCTACGTCTGGCTGGTGGACCCCGTCGCGCGCACGCTGGAGGTCTACCAGCGCCTCAAGCGCGGCTGGCTCCTCACCGCGAGCCACGAGGACGACGCCCTGGTGCGCGCCGAGCCCTTCACGTCCGTCTCCCTGGAGCTGGGCTCGCTGTGGCTCCCCGACGCGCCGGAGGAGATGCCCCGGCTCGTCGCGGTGCCCTGACGCCGCGGCTTCAGCTCGCGTGCTTGAGGCGCGCTTCCTCGGAGGCGCGCGACAGCCGCCGCACGGAGCGCAGCAGCAGGTCCGGATCCACCGGCGCCGCCACGAAGCCCCGCGCATGCACGGCCTGCGCGCGAGGCAGGTCCCGCTCCGGCGCCTTGCCCGCCACCAGCACCTGCGCGCGCAGCCGCCGCGCCAGCACCTCCATCGCGGGCAGCGGCGCCACCACCACCTGCGCCTCGGTCGCGGCGCACACGTCCTCCGTGCTCGCCACCTTCACCGTGAAGCCCGCCCCGCTCAGCACCTGCACCAGGCCCGCCGCCGCGTCCGCGCCCCAGCCGTACACGAGCACCTGCTCGCGCGCCGCCACGCGCGGCTTCGGCGCCGGGGCCTGGACGGGCTCCAGGGGCGTCAGCATGGGAAGGTCCGCGCTGTCCGCCCGCCGCGCGGGTTCGCGGACGGGCTCCGGCGCCAGGACGGGCTCCGGCGCCAACAGGTCCGTCAGCTCCGCCAGGGACGTGCCCGCCACCAGGGGCATCGACTCGTCCCACTCCGGCAGGGAGAAGCTCTCCATCCCGGGACGGCGCCGCGGCGTCGCCGGCTCACCCCGGTACAGCCGCCCGATGGCCCGCCCCAGCGCCGCGTCCGTGGCCAGCCGGGGCACCACCCGCGGCTTGCCGGACACGCTCTTCACCACGTCCAGCGTGGCCAGGCTCGCCGGCGCGGCCAGGGCCACCACCAGCACCTCCCGCGCCCCCTGCCCTTCCAGCCGCAGCGGCACCACGCGGTGGGCCTCCGCCACCTTGCACGGAATCAGCCTGGAGAGCGACGCGTCCAGCGGACAGGCGTCCAGGTCCACCGCCTCCACGCCGGACTGGGCCGCCAGCGCGGACAGCACCGCCTCCGCCGTGCAGAAGCGCTGGTCCACCACCACCTGCCCCAGCGCCACGCCCCACTTGCGCTGGTACGCCAGCGCCGACTGCAGCTGCAATGAATCCACCACACCCCGCGCGAGCAGGATGTCCCCCAGGCGCTTCTTCATCACTCGTTCTCCTCCGGCCCCCCTCGATGCTTCGGCCGGGACGACCTGACCACCATGCCCTCCCCTCTACGTCAGGAGGGTGTAAAATTACATTTAAAACGGAGGAAGCGGGCTCCAGGCAGGTGCTGGTTGCCTGCTCGGACCCAGAAGGCGCCGGATGGCCACTTCTTCCCGCCGGTTCACCGTCCTTCAACGAACCCCGCCTCGATCCTTGAGGGGGGGACGACAAAGCGGACGTTCATTGGCGGACCCGAGGGTGGCCGGATGTCGCAGACGTTCCTAGCCTGTACGCATGGCTGACGCCTGCCTGAGAGAGTTCGTGCGGATGCTCCGCGCGCGCCGTGCCGCTCCCGGTGGACTTTCGGGCGTGGACGCGCGGATGGCAGGGCTGCGGTTGGAGCCCTCCAGCCTCAAGCCCTACCTGCACTTCCTGCCGGGCCGGTACACGCGCAACCTCGTCCACCGCGACGAGGGGATGGAAGTCATCCTCAACTGCTGGTCCCCGGGCGTGGCCTCGCCCATCCATGACCATGACGGCCAGGAGTGCTGGTTCAGCATCCAGCGCGGCGAGTTCCTCCTGGAGAACTACCCGCTGCTGGAGGGCGGGGCGCAGCCCGGCCTGGCGCGGCTGGGGACGCCGGTGCGCGTGGGGCCGGTGGGCGCCGGGCACGTGGACTTCCGCGACCCGGGCGCCTCCATCCACCGCGTGAGCATCGCCGGCAACGCCCCGGGCGTGACGCTGCACGTCTACGCCGGCCCGGTGGCCCGCTGTCTCGTGTTCGACCCGCGCCGTCACCGCTGCGCGTCGCATTCCTTGCGCTACCACAGCATCTTCGGCCGGCCGGTGCGGCCCTCCGAGGGCCGCGTCCCGGTCCCCCTGCACGTCTAGCGCTACCAGCGCACCTCCGGGAGCGGCGCGTACAGCGTGCGCCCCTCCGCGCCCTGCCCGGTGAGGCCCAGCTTCGCGCCCACGCGGTACACGGCCCGCACCTGCTCCAGCACCTGGGAGGACACGGCGGCGTGGCTCCCGGTGGCCTCGTCATCGCTGTTGTCCGCCTCGTGGTTGCCCAAGAGCTCCGACAGCACCTGGCCCGTGGGCCGGGGGCGCGGGAAGACGACGAGGCGGACGGGGGCGCCCTTCTCCAGCTTCGCGGCCTCCCGGGCCAGCTCCAGCGCCTTCGGGTAGCCGCCGAGCGCGTCCACCAGCCCGCGCTCCAGCGCGTCCTCGCCCGTCCACACGCGCCCCTTCGCGACCGCCTGGAGCTGCTCCAGCGGCATGTTCCTCGCCTGGGCGGCGCGGCTGGTGAAGTCCAGGTAGATGGTGTCCAGCTCGGTCTCCAGCTGCGCGCGCTGCTCGGGGGTGAACTCCTGGTCGGAGCTGGCGAAGGTGGCGTTCTTGCCGAAGGCGATGGTGTCGAAGTTCACGCCCAGCTTCGCCCACAGCTCCGACGTGACGAACTTGCCGTTGTACACGCCGATGCTCCCCGTCAGCGTGCCCGGCTGGGCGACGATCTTGTCCCCGGCCATGGCCACGAAGTAGCCGCCGCTGGCCGCGTACGTGCCCATGGAGACGATGACGGGCTTGCCCGCCTCGCGCGCGCGCTGCACCTCCCGGCGGATGGTGTCGCTGGCGGAGTAGCTGCCGCCCGGGCTGTCCACGCGGAAGACGATGGCCTTCACGGACGGGTCCTCCACCGCCTTGCGGAAGGCCGCCGCCACCGTGTCGCCGCCCATCACCTGTCCGCCGGAGAGCGGGTTGGACTGGCTCTTGCCGCGCAGCACCTCGCCCACGCCGTAGATGAGCGCGATGCTGGTGCCCGTCTGGTGCGGCCGGCCCGCGCGCTCCAGGTACTTGTCCACGTAGAGGAACTGCGCGCCCTCTCCGGCCTGCTGCTTGAGCTCGTCGTGGATTTCGTCGCGGTAGCGCAGCCCGTCCACCAGCTTCGCGTCCACGGCCGCCTGGCCCATGAAGGGCGCGCGGTCGATGAGGGCGCGCACCTCGTCCTCGGACAGCTTGCGGCCCTCGGCCACGCCCTTCACCACCTGCTGGAAGAGGCTGCCGCCGTAGGCCTCCGTGGCCTCGCGCTGGTGGGGACCGTAGGAGTCGTCGGTGAAGCTGTTGACGGCGTTCTTGAACTCGGCGCGCTTGCCGAACTCCGGCTTCACGCCCAGCTTCGCGAAGGCGTCGCGCGCGAAGGGCGTCTCCATCACCAGGCCGGTGAGCCCCACGTCGCCGGAGGGCTGGATGAAGACGGAGTCGAAGGCGCTCGCGAGGTAGTAGGCGCCGGTGCCGTTGCCCGCCTCACCGAAGCCGTCCGCGTAGGCCACCGCCCGCTTGCCCGACGCGCGGAAGGCCTTCACCGCGTCCCGCAGCTCCTGCACCTGCGCCGCGCTGCCCGGCTGCCCGATCCGCACCACCAGCGACTTCACCCGGGGGTCCGTGGCGGCCTTCTCCAGGCCCTCCACCACGTCCCTCAGCGACGTGGGCTCCTCGCCGAAGGCGCCCGCCAGGGACGTGTCCAGCGTGTACTCCGGCAGCGGCTCCTGCAGGTCCAGCTCCAGCACCAGGTTGGACGGCACACCCGGCTTGCTCGATGCCGCGAGCATCAGCAGCCCCACCACACCCACCACGAAGAGGATGGACAGCGCCCCAATGAAGGCCAGCGCGCCAATGAAGAAGCGTTTCATCCGAGAGGACTCCTGGTGCCCAAGTACCCGAGGGGCGTTCCCCCATCTTCAGGCGGCCTACCATCAACGCGCGCGTCCGACGACGCTTGCGTGCGATGCATTGATGGACGGCGGACGGGGAGCCAGGGCCTGCCCGTCCTGGTGGCCGGGGGGCGGGCCGGCACCCGGGTCCGGGCGAGCGCCGCCGCGGTGCACACCGTCCTTCTTGGAGCCAGGGGAGCCAGGGGAACCAGGGGGCCTCCGGCCCCGGGAGGCATGGGATGCAGAAGCGACGGTTGGGCAATTCCGACATGGAGCTCACCGCGCTGGGGTTCGGCGCGTGGGCCATTGGAGGGGGCGGCTGGGCGTTCGCCTGGGGCGCGCAGGATGACGCGCAGTCCATTGAAGCCATCCAGCGCGCGTTGGATTCGGGCATCAACTGGATAGACACGGCGGCGGTGTATGGGCTGGGGCACTCCGAGGACGTGGTGGCCCGGGCGCTGAAGGGCCGGGACAAGCGGCCGTATGTCTTCACCAAGTGCGGGATGGTCTGGGATGACCAGGGCAAGGTCAGCCGCCGGTTGAGCGCGGACTCGGTGCGCAAGGAGTGTGAGGCGTCCCTGCGCCGGCTGAAGGTGGATGCCATTGATTTGTATCAGGTGCACTGGCCGGTGGAGGACGGGGCGGAGCTCGAGGAGGGGTGGACGGCGCTGGCGGAGCTGCAACGGCAGGGCAAGGTGCGCTGGTTGGGGGTGTCCAACTTCAATGTCTCGCAGCTGGAGCAGGTGCGGCGCATTGCCCCGGTGACGTCGTTGCAGCCGCCGTACTCGCTCATCCACCGGGACATCGAGGACGACCTGCTGCCCTACTGCCAGACGCAGGGCATTGGGGTGATTGTGTATTCACCCATGGCGTCCGGCCTGCTGACGGGGGCAATGACACGCGAGCGCATCCTGGCGATGCCAGACGACGACTGGCGCCGCGGCAGCGAGGACTTCCAGGAGCCGAAGCTGTCGCATCACCTGTCGCTGGTGGAGCGCATGCGTGAGGTGGGCGCGCGGCATGGGCGCTCCCCGGCGGAGGTGGCCCTTGCCTGGACGCTGCGGGGGCCGGCGGTCACCGCCGCCATCGTGGGGGCGCGCAGCGCGAAGCAGGTGGAGGGCTTCATCCAGGCGGGAGACTTCCGGCTGACGTCCGAGGAGGTCCGCGAGGTGGAGGAGGTCCTGGGGTCCGGCTCCGCGATGGCGCCCGGGGGCATCTACGCCTGAGCGAGGGGGCGCATGGAGGGCTCAGTTCTCCCCCGGGCCGTCCATGCGCTCTTCCAGGACGTCGATGTGCTTGCGGTCCGTGGACTGGGCATCCGCGAGGTGGTTCAGCATGCGGCCCATCTGACCGAACATCCGGATCTGCGCGCTTTTGATCCCGTGCACTTCCTGCGTGAGGGTCGAGACGTGCGTGGTGAGCTCACCCATGTTGTCCCGGAACTCATTCATCTCCGCATCCAAGGCTCTCACCTGTTCGGAGATGGCATGGATCCGCTCCGACATGCGCTGGGTCTTCCGGAAGAGGACCCGGCACTTCATGTGGACCGTTCTCAAGGCCTTTTCCGTCCGCGCGAACTGCTCCTTCGACTCCTCCTGCATCTCGCGGAACTCCTGAAGCATCCGCACCATCACGTCCCCGCCCGTCGCCGTCGCCAATCCTTCCCTCCTGGTGGTGGGCGGCGTTCCTACCAAGGTGTTCTGACATGACATTGCGTCCGGCCTCCGGTTTGGATCCGCGCCAGGATACATGACGACCTGTGAGGTTGGAAGCGCGGGACAGGACCTGGGACGGTCCATGGGTGTCCCTGGGTGGACGCCTGCCCGGAGGGCCTGGGTTTCTCGGGATGGGAGGACCCGGTGGAGCGGTTAGAAGTCCCGTGCCTAATCCTTCGCACCCCGAGGACCGCATGACGCGTCGTACCCCGCTCGCCCTGCTGGCTGTCCTGCTCGTGGCGGCCCCGCCCGTGTGGGCCCGGGCCCCGGCTCCCCTCCCGAAGCCCGCTGCCTCCTCGACCGCGCGCGCCCAGACGAAGCCGGCCGCCCTGGCCCCTGTCGCGAGCGTCGAGGGCATCACCGAATACCGCCTGCCCAATGGCCTGCGCGTCCTGCTCTTCCCGGACCCCACCAAGGCCACCGTCACCGTCAACGTCACCTACCTGGTGGGCAGCAAGCACGAAGGCTACGGCGAGACGGGCATGGCGCACCTGCTCGAACACCTGATGTTCAAGGGCACGCCCACCACCCCCAACGTGCCCCAGGCCCTCACGGAGCGCGGCGCGCGCCCCAACGGCACCACCTGGCTGGACCGCACCAACTACTACGAGACCCTGCCCGCGTCGGACGACAACCTGTCCTGGGCGCTCGCCTTCGAGGCGGACCGCATGGTCCACAGCTTCATCGCGAAGAAGGACCTGGACAGCGAGATGACCGTGGTCCGCAACGAGTTCGAGTCCGGCGAGAACGACCCGCGCGGCATCCTCTTCAAGCGCACCATGAGCGCCGCGTACCGCTGGCACAACTACGGCAAGGCCACCATCGGCGCGAAGGCGGACCTGGAGAACGTGCCCATCGACCGGCTCCAGGCCTTCTACCGGCGCTACTACCGCCCCGACAACGCGACGCTCGTCATCGCCGGCCGCTTCCAGCCGGAGAAGGCCCTGGCGCTCGTGCAGGCCACCTTCGGCAAGCTCCAGAAGCCCGCGGATCCGGTGCCCCTCACGTACACCCAGGAGCCCACCCAGGACGGTGAGCGCGAAATCACGCTGCGCCGCGTGGGCGACAACCAGCTCATCTCCAGCGTCTACCACGTGCCCGAGGGCGCCCACCCCGACTTCGCCGCCATCGACGTGCTCACCCAGGTGCTGGGCGACGTGCCGTCCGGCCGCCTCTACAAGGCGCTCGTGGAGACGAAGAAGGCCTCGCGCGCGGGCGCGTTCAACTTCCAGCTGCGCGACCCGGGCGTCATCGGCTTCAGCACGGAGGCCCGGCAGGATCAGCCCCTGCCCCCCGTGCGTGAGGCGCTGATCAAGACCGTGGAGGAGGCCTCCCGCACGCCCTTCACCGACGAGGAGGTGAGCCGCGCGAAGACGGCCCTCGCGAAGCAGACGGAGCTGCTGCTCAACAACTCCGAGCGCGCCGCCATCCTCCTGTCCGAGTGGGCCGCCGTGGGCGACTGGCGCCTGCTCTTCCTGCACCGCGACCGCATCGAGGCCGTCACGCCCGCGGACGTCACCCGCGTGGCCTCCGCGTACCTCAAGAGCTCCAACCGCACCCTGGGCACCTTCGTGCCCACGCCCAAGCCGGACCGCTCGGAGCTGCCGCCCGCGGTGGACGTGGCGAAGATGGTGGACGGCTACCAGGGCAAGGCCGCGGTCGCCCAGGGCGAGGCCTTCGACCCCTCCCCCGCCAACATCGAGTCGCGCGTGCAGCGCGGCGAGCTGGCCAACGGCGTGAAGTACGCGCTGCTCCCCAAGAAGACGCGCGGGGAGATGGTCAACCTGGCGCTGGACCTGCGCTGGGGCACCGCGGAGGCCTTGACCGGCAAGCTGCCCGCCGCCTCCTACGCCGGCGGCATGCTGATGCGCGGCACGAAGAAGCACACCCGGCAGCAGCTCTACGACGCGCTCGACAAGCTCAAGGCCCGCGTGGGCGTGGACGGCGGCGCGATGGGCGCCAGCGTCTCCATCGAGTGCCCGCGCTCGAGCCTCCCGGAGGTCCTCAAGCTGGTGGCCGAGGTGCTGCGCGAGCCCGCCTTCGACGCGAAGGAGTTCGCGCTGCTCAAGCAGGAGCGGCTGGCCTCGCTGGAGTCGCAGCGCAGCGAGCCGCAGCCCCAGGGCAGCATCGCGTTCTGGCGCGTGCTGAGCGCGCACTACCCCAAGGGCCACCCGTATTACATCTCCTCGCTGGAGGAGCGCCTGGCCGACGCGAAGGCCGTCACGCTGGATCAGGCGCGCGACTTCCACCGCCAGTTCTACGGCGCCTCGCGCGGGGAGCTCGCGGTGGTGGGTGACTTCGACGCGAAGGAGATCACCTCGCTCGTGGGCACCCTGCTCGACGGCTGGAAGAGCCCGGCCCCGTACGCGCGCGTGCCTCGCACGTTCCAGGCCGTGGCCCCGAAGTCCGTGGTGCTGGAGACGCCGGACAAGGCCAACGCGTACTTCCTCGCGGGCCAGCTGCTCCAGCTGCGCGACGACGACGCGGACTGGCCCGGCGTGATGATGGGCAACTTCATGCTGGGCGGTGGCTTCCTCAACTCGCGGCTGGCCACGCGCGTGCGCCAGCAGGACGGCCTGTCCTACGGCGTGGGCAGCAGCGTGTCCGTCGAGGAGCTGGACTCGGTGGGCTGGTTCCTCACCTACGCCATCTACGCGCCGCAGAACGCCCAGAAGCTGGAGGCCGCCATGCGCGACGAGGTCACCCGCGCCGTGCAGAAGGGCTTCACGCCGCAGGAGCTGGACAAGGCGCGCGCGGGCCTCCTGGAGTACCGCCAGTCCGCTCGCGCGCAGGACGGCAACCTGGCGCAGCAGCTGGCGGACGGTCTGTATCTGGGGCGCACGCTCGCGTTCGACGCGGCCGTGGAGGCGAAGCTCCAGAAGCTGACCCCCGAGGACGTGCGCAAGGCCCTGTCCAATCACGTGGACTTCAGCAAGGCGACCTTCGTGCGCGCGGGTGACTTCGCGAACGCCTCCAAGCAGCAGGCCCCGTCGCCCGCCAAGGCGACCGCCGCGCCGTAAAGCCGTGTCTGTCATTGGGCATGGGCGCTAGAGTCCGCCCATGCCCGTGCAACTGGTGGAAGGCGACCTGCTGGACCAGCCGGTGGACGCCATCGTCAACGCGTGGAACCGGAACATCATCCCCTGGTGGCTGCTGTTGCCGCAGGGGGTGTCCGGGGCCATCAAGCGCCGGGGCGGTACGGCGCCGTTCCGTGAGCTGGCGCGCGTGGGGCCCATGCCCCTGGGCTCGGCGGTGGTGACCGGGCCGGGCACCCTGCCCTTCAAGGCCATCATCCACGTGGCGGGCATCAACATGCTCTGGCGCGCGTCCGCGCGGTCCATCCAGGACTCGGTGCGAAACGCGCTGGCTCGGGCGCATGAGCACGGCTTCCGCTCCCTGGCGTTCCCCATCATCGGCGCGGGCTCCGGGAGCTTCAACGAGGACCGCGCGCTGGAGCTGCTGCGCGAGGCCCTGGGGGACGCCCCCGATTTCGACGTGCGCGTGGTTCGCTTCCGCCGTTAGACGAGCGCACCTCTTCACACGCGAAGCGAGGGTGACATGATCGACCTGTACACGTGGGGCACGCCGAACGGCTTCAAGGTCTCCGTGGCTTTGGAGGAACTGGCGCTGCCGTACACCGTGCACGCGCTGGACATCTCCACGGGCGTGCAGAAGCAGCCCGCGTTCCTGGCCATCAACCCCAATGGCCGCATCCCCGCCATCGTGGACCGCGCGGAGGGCGACTTCGCCGTCTTCGAGTCCGGCGCCATCCTCATCTACCTGGCGGAGAAGACGGGCAAGCTGATGCCCACGGACGCGAAGGGCCGCTCGCGAGTCATCCAGTGGCTGATGTTCCAGATGGGCGGCGTGGGGCCCATGCAGGGGCAGGCCAACGTCTTCTTCCGCTACTTCCCGGAGAAGCTCCAGCCGGCCATCGACCGGTACCAGAACGAGACGCGCCGCCTGTACACGGTGCTGGAGAGCCGGCTGAAAGACCACGAATACCTGGCCGGTGACTACAGCATCGCGGACATCGCGAACTGGGCGTGGGTGCGCTCGCACGAGTGGGCGGGCGTGTCCGTGGACGGGCTGCCGGGCGTGCAGCGGTGGCTGGCCTCCATCGAGAACCGGCCCGCGGCGCAGCGCGGACTGGATGTGCCCACGCCGCGCAAGCAGGAGGACGCACGGACCGCCGCGCAGCGCATCGAGGGCGCTCGCGGGCTCATCCAGCGCTGAAGCGCCCTCCCCTCCCCTGCCCCGTCGCATGGCCCCGGACATCCGAGCCCGGCGTGCGAATGATGGGGCCGTTCAAGGCTCCCGGACCGGGAGCCCGGGGAGTGGATGACATGGAAGTGGTGCGGAGCCTGGGCCGGTGGGCCGGACTGTGTCTGGCATTGGGACTGTGGGGCGCGTGCACGCCGAGCGGCGGCACCGTGCGCGCGTCGCGGGACAACGTGGCGCTGGATGGCTGCGCGCCGGCCACGTGCTCGCAGGCGATGGTGGCCTGTGGCCGGACGCCGGACGGGTGCGGCGGCTTCATCGACTGCGGCGACTGTCAGGCCGGCACGTGCACCGACGGCCGCTGCGTGGCGCCGCCCGTGCCCGCCGAGCCGAAGAAGGAACCCACCGGCCCCATCAGCACCTGCACCCCCGGGTGCAAACCCAACGAGTCCTGCGTGGACAACCGCTGCGTCTGCCAGCGCGCGACGTGCGCCTCGCTGGGGCTGAAGTGCGGCACCGCGGACGACGGCTGCGGCGGCGTGTTGGAGTGCGGCGCGTGCCAGCCGGCCTGCCGCCCGGACGAGATGGAGTGCTGCGGCGCGTGCATCCCCAAGTCCGACGGGCGCTGCCCGGAGAACGTGCACTGCCCCAGCCGGTCGAACCCGCTGCCCACCCGCTGACGCCGGGCGGCTTTCCGGGCCCGGGTGAAGGGCCCGGAACCGGGAATGTCAGACCCCCCCGCTATACCCTTCCCCGTCGCGCACACGGAGGGTCCGCCGGCCTCGCTGGTTCGAGTCCGAGAGCCCCCATGCGCCCTCACCGCATGGGCCGCTTTCCGGCCCCCGTGTGTGCGACGCCATGTGAAGACACGAGGGCCGGGGGACTCGTGTGGGCAGGTCCCATGGATGCCATCGCCGTCGAAGGGCCAGAGACGCCACCGGTGTGTCAGGCGCGCCCTTTGATGGATCCACGATGACTGGTGCGCGCGAGGCGGGCGGCGTTGTTACCCCTCCCACTGCCCGCCTCGCGTGCTCCCAAACTGGGCCGGGCCCTGTCTGTGTTTGGGCCACGGCTCAGCCCAGGGAGGAACCAGCCGGGTGGACGGTGTCCCCATGCCCATGGCCGGCTTGCCACGGACGCGCCGGGGCGTGATACCCCCCGGGACGCGATGGAACTCCGATACGACATCGTCGTGGTGGGGCTGGGCCACGCGGGCTGCGAGGCGGCGCTCGCGTGCGCGCGCATGGGCCTGTCCACCCTGGGCGTGACGCTCAAGCGCGAGCGCGCCGCCGTGATGAGCTGCAACCCCGCCGTGGGCGGCACCGCCAAGGGCCACCTGGTGCGTGAGCTGGATGCGCTCGGGGGACAGATGGGGCGCGCGGCGGACCTCGCGGGCACGCACGTCAAAATCCTCAATCCCTCCAAGGGCCCCGCAGTGCAGGCCACTCGCGTCCTCTGCGACCGCGACGCCTACGCCGCCGGCATGCAGTCCTTCCTCTTCACCCAACCCAACCTCACCGTGCGCGAGGGCGAAGTGGCCGCCGTCGTCGCGGAGGAGGGGAGGGTGAAGGGCGTGGTGCTGGGGGACGGCACGCAGGTGGTGGCCCGCGCGGTGCTCCTCACCACCGGCACCTTCCTTCGCGCGCTGATGCACGTGGGCGAGCAGAAGGAGGTCGGTGGCCGCCTGGGAGACGAAGCCGCGCGCGGCCTGTCGGAGTCGCTGCATTCACTCGGCTTCACGCTGGGCCGCTTCAAGACGGGCACGCCCGCGCGCCTGTCCCGGGACAGCATCGACTGGGACGCCGTCACTCCGCAGGCTGGGGACCTGGGCGTGCGGCCGTTCTCCTGGCGCACGCAGCTGGAGCAGGGCCTGCCGTTCCCGCGTCGGCCCTCCGTGATGTGCGGCCTCACCGCGACGACGGAGGCGACGCACCGGCTCTTGCGCGACAACCTGCACCGCTCGCCGCTGTTCCAGGGGGACATCGTGGGGCGAGGGCCCCGGTACTGCCCGTCGCTGGAGGACAAGGTGGTGCGCTTCGCCGCTCGCGAACGGCACCAGGTGTTCCTCGAACCGGAGGGGCCCACGTCGCCGCTCGTGTATCCGGCGGGCCTGTCCACCAGCATGCCCGCGGACGTGCAGCTGGAGTTCCTGCGCACCATCCCGGGCCTGTCCCGCGTGGAGGTGGTCCGCTACGGCTACGCGGTGGAGTACGACTACGCGCCGCCCACGCAGCTGCACCCCACGCTGGAGACGAAGGCCGTCGCGGGCCTGTTCTTCGCGGGCCAGCTCAACGGCACCTCCGGCTACGAGGAGGCCGCCTTCCAGGGCCTGTGGGCCGGCATCCAGGCGGCGCTCCAGGTGAAGGGCGAACCGGCGCTCGTCGTGGGCCGTGACGAGGCGCACGGCGCGGTGCTCGTGGACGACCTGGTGACGAAGGGCGTGGATGAGCCGTTCCGCATGTTCACCAGCCGCTCCGAACACCGGCTCAAGCTGCGCGAAGGCAACGCGGACCTGCGGCTCGCGCGTCACGGGCATCGCGTGGGGCTGTTGCCGAAGGAGGCCCTGGAGCGCGCGGAGGCTCGGGCCCACGCGGTGACGGCGGAGGTCGCGCGGCTCAAGCGCACCGGCCTGGCGATGCGGCTCAAGCGCCCGGAGGTGACGTACTCGCAGCTGGCGGACGGTCGCGAGGACTTCCCGGCCCTCACCCCCGACGTCGCGGAGGAGGTGGAGGTGGAGGTGAAGTACGAGGGCTACATCGCCCAGGCCGCCCGGGCCGCGGCGCGTGAGGCGGAGGCGTCCGACCGCTGGCGCATCCCGGACACGTTCCGCTTCACGGACGTGCGCGGTCTGGGTACGGAGGCGGTGGAGAAGTTGTCCGCGCACCGGCCCGGGACGGTGGGGCAGGCCCGGCGGATTCCGGGCCTGACGCCCGCCGCGGTGTCCCTGCTCCTGGTCGCGCTCAAGCGGGGCCAGGGGCCGTCAAGTGATCAGGAACAGGGCTGTGGATAACGTGTGGATATTTCTGGGGATGAATTTCTCCTGAGTGATTCCAAGGACTTGAAGGGCCCTTCGGGGTGGAGGTGTTGTGGATAACGCGCGGTTCGCAGATCAGCTGGCATCCGGATGCAGTGCGTTGGGCATCACCGTGGGACCGGACGTGGGCCCCAAGCTCCAGCGGCTGATGGCGGAGCTCCTGAAGTGGAACGCGAAGGTGAACCTCACGGCCATCACCGCGCCGGAGGAGGTGCTGGAGAAGCACTTCCTGGACTCGCTGGCGGTGCTGCCGGAGGTGAAGGGCGCGACGTCGCTGCTGGACCTGGGCGCGGGCGCGGGCTTCCCCGGGCTGCCGCTCAAGCTGGAGCTGCCGGAGCTGGGCGTGACGCTGGTGGACACGGTGGGCAAGAAGATCGCGTTCATCAAGGCCGCCGCCGCCAGCCTGGGCCTCGTCGGCGTGCGCGGGCTGCATGCCCGGGCGGAAGGGAAGCCGGAGACGGAGGGGATTCCGCGCGCGCAGGTGCTCATCGCGCGAGCGTTCATGGACCTGCCGGACTGGCTGAACCTGGCGCCCGCGTATGTCGAGGAGGGCGGACGCGTGGTGGCGATGCTGGGCAAGCAGCAGACGGACGCGGAGCTCCAGGCGCGCGCGGCAGAGCGCGACCTGCGCGTGGTGTCCGCCCGGTCGTACCGGCTCCCGTTCTCCGGCGCCGAGCGTCAGGTCGCGGTGTTCGCGAAGCAGTAGAGGAGGGCGGTCAGGCTCCGGCCTGCTGAAGCTCCCGGAAGTGCTCCAGCACGTGGTCGAGCGCGTGCTCGGAGACGAAGTCGAGCCCCTGCATGGCACCCGCGGCGGCGGAGGCGGCCCGCTCGAACATGGCCTCCTCGTAGCCCTTCACGGCCCGGCTCCAGTCGGCATCCGCCGCGAGCGCGAGCCCCAGCTCCAGACCATCGAGCATCGCCATGTTCACGCCCTCGCCGGAGAAGGGCGGCATGACGTGGGCCGCGTCCCCGAGCAGCGTCACGCCCGGCCGGTGTGTCCACCGATGGCCCACCGGCAGCGCGACGATGGGCCGCGCGACGATGTTGTCGTTGCTCGCGTCGATGAACGCGAGCAGGGACGGCGCCCACCCAGGGAGCAGCGCCTTGAGCTGTTCGCGGGCCCGGGCAGGGGAGGACGTGTCCACGAGCCCCTGCTGGAGCTGCGCCTCGGACACCCGGAACATGAAGTAGGCGCGCACGTGGCCGTGGCTGCTGCGCTGGGCGATGAGGCCCTGGTTGTTTCCGACGACGGAGAGCTTCCCGCGCGGGAGCAGCTTCGCGACCGCTGGGTGCCGCGTGTCCACGTCATCGATTTGCAGCTCGATGAAGAGCACGCCCGTGAAGGCCGGCGTCGCTGACGACACGAGCGGGCGGATCCGCGACCACGCGCCATCCGCGCCCACCACCAGGTCGAACTCGCCGAGCGAACCCGCCGGACCCACGACGCGGTAGCGCCCGTTGGGGAGTGGCTCCACGGTGGACGCCTTGCTTCCCCAGCGGATCCGTTCCGCGGGGAGGCTGTCCAGCAGGAGCGAGCGCAGCTGGGTGCGGTCGATTTCCGGCCGGTCGCCGTCGCTCGCCTCGTTGTGCTGGAAGTGGAGCGTCCCCTGGGCGTCATAGATGGCGTCACCCTGGTCGTCGTATCGGGCAACGGCCTTGAACTCCGCCTCCAGTCCGGCCTCGCGAAGCGCGCGCAGCCCGGAGTCGCCGTGCAGGTCCAGCGAACCTCCCTGGGGACGGGAGAGCGGGTGCTCATCCAGCTCGAACACCGTGGCCACGATGCCCCGTGTCTCCAGGATGCGCGCCAACGTCAGCCCACCCGGACCACCCCCGACGATTCCCACTGTCTTCGTGATGTGCATAGTGTGCTATGTAAATGGGCGTGGGGCCCCATGCAACCCAAAGGGACGCCGGGGTTGGGACGCGGCAGGGCCTCCCGTCCGAGTCGCACCGCACGAACCTGTCCGACAGTCGGACAGGTTTGGAGCATCTCGTCGGAAGGGGAGGGCACCTTACGAGCGTCCGCGAGCGACGCGCGGAACACCCCGGTGCCGATGCCTCACGTGGACGGTTCGCCTAACGTTCCACCGCGTGACGGACACCTCCCGCGGCTCCGGGCGCGTCGAGCTCGCGCAATTCCTTCGCAGCCGCCGTGAGCGGTTGCGTCCAGAGGACGTGGGACTTCCTTCCGGTTCGCGGCGGCGCACGCCGGGCCTTCGTCGCGAGGAGCTGGCGCGGCTCGCCGACGTGGGCGTCAGTTGGTACACGTGGCTGGAGCAGGGGAGGGACATCCACGTCTCCGAACCGCTGCTGGAGCGCCTGGTGGTCGCGCTCCGTCTCACGCCGACGGAACGTCTGCACCTCTTCGCGCTGGCGCATGGCCGGCCCGCGCCCCTGCCCGTGCGCTCACCGGAGTCGGTCAGCGACGCGCTTCAACGGCTGCTCGACGCGCATCCCTTTCCGGCGCTCGCCTCCACCCGGCGGTGGGACATCGTCGCGTGGAACGCGGCGGCGACCGTCCTCTACGCGGACCTGGACCTTCCGGCCTCCGCTCCGGAGGCGCGCAATGGCTTGTGGGCGCTGTTCATGAATCCAGAGCGGCGCGCGCGCATGCCTTCGTGGGATGAGGCGGTGCGCCGCGCGGTGGCGGGATTCCGGATGGACGCCGCGAGGGCCGCGGACCGGTCGGAGTTCGACGCGCTGGCGGAGCAGCTCCAAGCCGCGAGCCCGGAGTTCGCGCGCCTCTGGAGCGAGCACGACGTGGTGGAGACCGCCTCCATGGTGAAGGTGTTCCTCCTTCCGAAGTGGGGGCCCATCGCGTTCGAGAACGTCACGCTCACGTACTCGGAACCCGATGGGCGGGAGCTGCGCGTGTCCTTCTACTCGCCGCGTCCCGGTCCCAACCTGGAGCGCACGCGGAAGTTGTTCCAACCGTCATCGCCGACGCCCGGTCCGGACCGGGCGTAGCCCCCGCGGATCCGCGGACCGCGCGTCACGGATTGAAGCGGACGCCGGTCCACGCCTCGCTCGCGGACCACAACCGGTCGGCCCGCTTCGGATCCACGGCCCAGTCCTTCACGCCGCGCCGGAGGGTGGCGTCAGCGGGCGCCATCACGGCGATGTCGACGTTCTCGCAGTACACGCCGCCCTTGCCCGCGAGCTGGGGGTGGGTCGCGCACCAGACCGTGGTCGCGGCGCCCTGTTCCGGCGTCTTCAGCGGTTCGATCTTGTCGGAGTTCGCGATGGAGGCGCGCACCTCTTCCTCGGACATGTGCCGGGCCAGGTCCGTGAGGATGCCGCCGGGGTGGACGGCGAACGCGCGCACGCCGTGGGCTTCGCCGCGCGCATCCAGTCCGACAGCGAAGAGGATGTTCGCGGTCTTCGACTGCCCGTAGGCGACCCACTTGTCGTAGGGGCGCTGCTGGAAGAAGGGGTCCTCGAAGTCGACGCCGGAGAAGAAGTGGCCGCGCGATGACAGGCACACCACGCGCGCGCCGTTCGCCTGCTTCAGCGCGGGCCAGAGCCGGGCGGTGAGCTGGAAGTGGCCCAGGTGGTTGGTGGCGAACTGCGCTTCAAACCCGCGCGCGTCGCGGGTGAGCGGCGAGGCCATGATGCCCGCGTTGTTGATGAGCAGGTGCAGCGGCCGGCCGGACGCGACGAAGCGCGAAGCGAACGCATCGATGGACGCCGGGTCGAAGAGGTCCATGGGCTCCAGCTCCACGCGCTCCCATCCCGCGAGCGCGGCGCGTGCCTTGTCGGGAGTCCGCGCGGGGACGATGACGGTGGCGCCCGCGGCGTGGAGCGTGCGGGTGGTCTCCAGTCCGATGCCCGCGTAGCCGCCGGTCACGATGGCGACGGTGCCATCGAGCCGGGTGTTGCCCAGCGCCTCGCGTGCGGTGGTGGTGGCGCCGAAGCCGGAGTTCAGGGGCTGCTGTTTCGTGGTCATGGGCGCAAGGTGCCGGCCCTCGGTCCGCGCGAAAAGAGCGTCAATTCATCCTATGTCTGGCACCACCCGGATGCGGATCCGGGAAGGGGAGGGCGGCGCATGGACGCGGTGAAGCTGCGGGTCGCGAGGCCGACACGGAACCTGGACGCGGTGGTGCGTTTCTACCGGGACGGGTTGGGCTTCGAGGTGCTCGGGGGATTCGAGGACCACGCCGGGTTCGACGGCGTGATGCTCGGACATGCGGGTGCGCCGTATCACCTGGAGTTCACGGTGGAGCACGGACACGAAGCACCGCGAGCCCCATCCGAGGACCACCTCCTGGTGTTCTACGTGCCGGACCCGGAAGCGTGGGCAGCGCGGGTCCACCGCATGGAGGCCGCGGGCTTCGCGCCGGTGCGGTCACGCAATCCGTACTGGGACACGAACGGAAGGACCTTCGAGGATCCGGACGGCTACCGCGTCGTGCTTCAGCAAGCGGCCTGGTCACGCTGAACGGTGGAGCGCGGCGGCGCTTGTTCCACGTGGAACGTCCTCCAAGGCGGAGTCGCCCGGATGCGTTCGCGGGTCACCAGGCTCCGCGTTCCACGTGGAACATGTTCACGGCGAGAGGCTCGAAGCCGAGCGCGGACGCACGTGATGCCCATGTTCCACGTGGAACACGCGCTGCCTGGAGGTCCTGCGAATGGTCCCGAAGGTTGATGCGGTTGAGTCCTGGCTGAGCATCACAAGAAGCTGCGTGAAAGCCCGTTCACGAAGGACCGGACTCACGTCGTTGTTCGCGCAGGGGCCCGCATCGCGCCCGTGCTGCGCAACCACGCATGCAAAGGACCTCGAAGTCATGAGCCTCCGTCCACCACTGGATCCGGTGCGTGATGGCTGCGCTGAACGAGATGAAGCGATGGAGGCACGGGCTGAGTGGCTGACCGGTGTTCCACGTGGAACACGACCGGCCTCCGGTCCGCGTGTGGAGGCGCTGGCGAACAAGCGTTGAAGCGGCACGCGGTTGTTCGCCGTGGCGTTGAACCGTGACTGACCTGGAGCGCTTGATGGGGAGAAGGGGAGGGGAGCCAGCGCTCATGCGGCTTCGCATGTTCCACGTGGAACACGCTCCAAGAAGGGGCTCCCCTGGTTGCTCGGACTGCGGCCGTCAGCATGAGGGGGAGTGCATGGGATGTGCTGTTGGGCGCTGAAGAAGGGACCGCATGAACGGCTCCGCATCAGGCGTTCATCACGGCGGTTCGCGGGCTCTTGGGTATCGGATCCGGACAGGCATCCATGCGGCGGTTCATGGCTGGTGGTTGCGAAGCGCGGTGGATGGAAGGGAGCCCCAGGCCGGTTGCTCCTTCCCCAACCACGGCTCGAAGCGCGCGTGCCGGAAGTGGTTCAAACGCTTCCGCTTCGCGACCTCCGTGACGTGTTCCACGTGGAACGTCCCGGCATGGGTGCGGCGCTTGAAGAGAGCAACGCGCTCAACGAGCACCCGTGAGTTCATGGCCTGTGGAGCGGATGGAGACGTCTGCGTGTTCCACGTGGAACGTCCCGGTGGATCCACTGCCTTGAAGCGCCGTGTTCAGGAACCGCGCGGACCCGGTCTTCACCTGCGTGTGTTCGCGGAAGCGTGAGCGTGTTCGAAGCGTGAGCGTGTTCCACGTGGAACGTCCGGCGTGGGGACCAACGGGTCGGGCAGAGCGGGTTCACGCCAGCTGCTGGACCGGTGCGCGCCGCATGCGCGCGAGATGACGTGAGCGTGTTCCACGTGGAACGGGCCGCGCGGGCCTTCCGCATGGAAGGGGCGGAGGTGCTCGCGACCGCATGCGCGTGTTCCACGTGGAACGGCCTGGCTTGCGTTGGGGCACGGCTGGGACCCGCCGTTGTCCGCGCCAGATGCCGGACCTTCTTTCTCGCCGCGTGCTCGAAAGGGCCTGGCGTGGTCCGGCTGAAGCAGCGGCGTTGAACCGCGGACTCGGGCTGATGGGGTCCACGCGAGATGCCGCGCTCCGCATCGTGTGCTCGCCTCCGCATGCGCGTGTTCCACGTGGAACCTGCGGACGCGGACGCGGACGCGGGCGCATGGGGTTTGGGTTGATGCGGCCCGCGAAGCGCGCCGGACGGGTTCTCCGCATGGCGAGGGTCGTGCGCTCATGCGTGTTCCACGTGGAACCTGCTGGCATGGGCGCGGCCTGGGGCTGGCGTGGTCCGCGAAAAGAGTAGGGCCGTGCTTCCGCGCGGCGACGCTCGTCGTCACGCGTGTTCCACGTGGAACGCACGGCATGGGTGCGTGGCCTGTCGTTGGCGTGGTTCTCAAAACGCGCCGGACCGTTCCTCCGCGCGGCGACGCTCGTTCTCATGCGTGGTCCACATGGAACGGTTGGCCTGGATGGACGCTCTTCAACTGACGTGGTTCCGGAAGGTCAGCCCGGGCCTCCGCGTGGCGGTGCTCGCATCCGTGGTCGGTCGTTCATGCCGCGCGGCTCGTCTTCGATGCACCGTCCGCGTTGAGCGTGGTTCGCGAGAAGCGGCAGCCCGTCCTTTCACCTCGCGGTGCGCATCAGCGGGCCGCCGGTCGTGTGAACCGGCCCACCTTCGATGCGGCGTCTTCATGAAACGGAGTTCGTGGGAAGTGCCGAGGCCTGCCGGTCGCATCGCTGTTCGCGCCAGCGGATGCGGCTACGGGAACGCCTGGCGCGGGCGGCTTCGGTTGGCGTCGTTCTCGAAAAGAACAGGGGCGTTCTTTCGCGGCGCGGTGCTCGTCGCGGCATGGCACGCGTTCCACGTGGAACGACCGGCGGTCGTGGTTGGGACCACCGCATCCCATGGACTCGTCACTGGATGGGGCCCGGCCGGAAACCCGGTGTCTCGTCACATGTCGCGTGCGCGTTCCTCATCAAGCGCTGCTTCGGGGGCCGAAGCCGCGGACGTGCGGCCGGTGGGGCCGGGCACTTCGATGACGGTGCGCGGTAGAAGTCCGTGGGCCGCATCGCCCGGTCGGCGCCGCGAACCCAGGCAACTCATCCACGGTCCGCGTGGATGCCGGACCGATGATGGACGCCGTGCCTCGCGGCGGTTCGCGCATCCCGTGCAGGGCGCCTCGCAAACCGCCAACTCGCGACCCGAGCCGACATGGCGGAGCAGTTGGCGCCGATGCGCGTTCCATGTGAAACGACCGGCGCGGCCGGCATGCAGTGGCGGCACGCGCACAGCGGCTCGGTTCCGCGGCGGAGGCCATCACCCCGGATGGTTGGAACGTCTTCGCCCCGCGCGAACGCCACGGTGGTTCACCGGCATGCCCGCGCGCCCACGCCACCCCGAATCCGGAACCCATGACCCGAAGTCGCCGGACCGGTGCGCGGACTCGCGCGGCGACCTCAGCTCAGAACCGGCGCCCACTCCGCCGCGCCCAAACGTGAACCCGAACCGGACGCCGAAACCCAACGCGCGGACCGCATCGCCGAAACCCAACGCGCGGACCGCATCGCCGCACCGGCCCGCGCGAAATCCACCCACCGCAGGGACCCGCCAGGCCGAACCCGTTCCACGTGAAACTCGCGGACCCGCGAACCGCGTGAAGCCGCCGCCACGAACTTGCCGCGCGCGACCCCCTGAAAAACCCAACACCCTTCCGCCCCGCACGGAATCACCCACCCCGAAAGCAGCCGGGCAGGCACACGCAGCCACCCCCAGCCGCGCGAATTCCCATCATCCACGGGCCCCCGAGCGAGGGGCCGGGCAGGGCCCGAGCCTCACCTTGGATGGGAAATTGATCCGTCCTCGAACCCCGTGCTAGCTGCCTGATCAGGCCCCGATTCGCGCGCACGTCCGCGCGAACCGCGGGCGGGGCTCTGGCGTCAGCCGGGGCGAGAGAGGATGGGCCACGTGGGTCGTATCATCTGCATCTCCAACCAGAAGGGCGGCGTGGGTAAGACCACCACCGCCATCAACCTCGCAGCGAGCCTCGCCTCCGCGGAGCGCCGCACCCTGCTGGTGGACATGGACCCCCAGGGCAACGCCGGCAGCGGCCTGGGCCTCAAGCGCGAGAACCTCACCGGCACCGTCTACGACGCGCTCCTCGGCGGACGCCCCGCTTCGGAGCTGGTCCACCCCACCGAGCTGCGCTTCCTCCAGGTCATCCCCGCCACGCCCGACCTCACCGGCGCGGAGGTCGAGCTCGTCAACCAGGAGCGCCGCGAGTTCCGCCTGCGCGAAGCCCTGCTGCCGCTCAAGGACAAGTACGACTACATCATCATCGACTGTCCGCCCTCGCTCGGCCTGCTCACGCTCAACGCGCTGGTGACCGCGGACTCCGTCCTCATCCCGCTCCAGTGCGAGTACTACGCGCTGGAGGGCCTCTCCCAGCTCACGCACACCATCGACCTGGTCAAGCAGGGGCTCAACCCCTCGCTGAAGATGGAGGGCATCCTCCTGACCATGTTCGACGCGCGCGCCAACATCGCCCACCAGGTCGTGGACGAGGTGCGCGGCTACTTCAAGGACCAGGTCTTCCAGGCCGTCGTCCCGCGCAACGTGCGCCTGTCCGAGTGCCCGTCCTTCGGCAAGCCGATCATCCTCTACGACATCAAGTCCAAGGGCTGCGAGAGCTACCTGGCCCTGGGCCGCGAGCTGATGCGCCGGGACTCCCCCAAGCCGTCCAAGCGCCGGGTCGCCTGACCGGTCGCCTCCTTAATAGAGCGATGTGAATGGTGGGACCGGGTGCCCGGTTCGCCGTGAAGCACTCAAGGCCCATGCGCGCCGGTTCCACTCCGGCGCGGGGAGTTCCCAACCGCCGTGCAGAAGAACGCAGACACCCAGAAGCGCGCCCTGGGCCGGGGCCTGTCCGCCCTCATCCCCCAGGC
>NZ_RAWC01000340.1:0-5962 GCF_003611685.1 Corallococcus sp. CA049B
GAGTGCCGAGCACATCACCCGAGGCCCCCCCCCCGCCGACAATGACCGTGAGGGGCTCCCCCGGGTTGACGCCCAGGATGGCGGTGGCCAGCGCGCCTCCGCCACCGGCGGAGCCGCTCCCGTACCGCGCCGCGCCGCCGCCCGCGCCCCACAGCTTCACGCGAACGCGGTTCACGCCGGTGGGCACCGTCCACGACTGGTCCGCCCCGGTGTAGCTGAAGACGGCCCTTCCTCCCGTGCAGGTAGGCAGCCCCGTCACCGGGAAGCGGGTGGTGTCCGACAGGCCGTAACTGTTGGTGACGGTGGCGGTGATGGTCGCCGGGGCGCCCGCGGGCACACAGCGAGGCGCGTCCCAGGTATTGCTCCCGCGGGTGGTCCCGCTCGCGGCCGTGCCCATCATCCCGATGTCGGCCGACCACTGGAAGGACAGCGTGCTGCCCTGAGGGTCGCTGGCCTCCACCTGGAAGCTGAGCGTCTGCCCCGGGGTGGCGGTTGGCGAGGACTGGTAGGCGCGAATGATGGACGGCGGAAAACGCGTGGGCGAGGTGGACACCACACACAGCGACAAGCTCCCGGTGGTGCTGCCCCCCTTCCCGTCGGAGACGGCGACGGTGAGCTGGCAGTTGTTGCATGCGCGCTGGGGCAGGGCGGAGGGCGTGAAGCGCGCGATGCTGGACGTCCCCTGGGTCCAACTGCCGCTACAGCTCGCCGACCACTGGTAGCTGAGGGTGTCGCTGTCGTTGTCGGAAGCCATCACGGTCACCTCGGCGGCCTGCCCGACGTCCACCCGGGCTGCGGTGCTGTGGACCCGGGCGACCACCGGGTGGTTGTTGAACTGCACGTCGAGCGCGGCGCGCCCCTCCTCCGTCCCATGGGTGACGTTGATGGAGAGCGTCACCGCCACCGCGGTGCCCTGGGAATCCCTCACCTCCAAGGTGAGCGAGGCGATGCCTGCCGTGGAGGGCGCGGTCCAGGTCGTGGAAGCCTCGGACGTACTGCTGAAGGAACCCTGCGTCGCCATCCAGTTATAGGTCAGCGTGTCGGTGGGGTTGGGGTCCGACGCGCTCCCGGTCAGGGTGACAGTGTTGCCCAGGGGCACGCTGGTCCGGGACGCCACCACGGACCCGATGACGGGCGCCTCGTTGTCGAAAGGCTCGGGAGGATTCACCTCCTGGAGGGTGATGGCCACCAGGGCTGTCTGGTTGGCGGTGATGGTGACGTTGGCGCTCTGCCCCTCGTAGATGAGGTCTCCGTTGGAATCGAAGGCCCGCGCGAGAAAACGCCGGTCAGGGCCGGCGGGCACGTCGGTGATGACGCCACCCCACCTCCCATTGGTCTGCGTGAGGTCCTGGGTGACCGAGGGCATGCTTGGTCCCGACGAAGTCACGGTCATTCGGGCCACGTCACTGACACTCAGCGACTGCCCCACTGACGCCACGAGCCGGACCGAGCCCGTGGAGTCCTCCGCTTGATGACACCCTGCCACGGCGAGTGCGAGCAACAACCAGACAGAGAAGACCTTTCCGGCTTTGTGCATGTGAGTCCTCCAGCTCTCCTGAGCAATGACGGTGTGCTGCCTGGAATTGCCGGGCACCTGCTCGACGATTCGGTTTTTGGCAGACAAGGAAAGGATAGCAGGGCGCTGGATGATGGGTGTTGAACGCCGCTGGAGGTTCCGGGAGCAGAAGGAAGACCGGGACGTCAGGGTGATTCAGGACCGGCGGCTCACAGGTCCAACAGGCTTCCGCCACCGTGGCAGGAAGGCACCCGCGGGGGAGGGTTGACGGGTATCTGCTGACCTGGAGGGTGGGTACATCTGTTCAAGGAGTCCTAGGCCGCTTGGCGTAGGATATGGGTCGGCCTGTTGGGAGGGCCCATCACTGTGGGGGCAGGGTGAGAGCAGTTACCTTCCAGGTTCGTGCACCAGAGCTCCATCTGAACGATGGGCTTGTGAAGATCTCGCAAAAGATCCTGTCCGGGACCGGGGGCAGCATCCGGTCCGGCTGGACGAAAGGGCCGCCGAGCTCTTCAGGCCGCACCTGGAGAGCGACTGGGGCTCGCTCTACTCGGCGTTGCCCAACTTCTTCAGTCAATTCGTCAGGGAGCGCTGGCGCCGCAACGACCAGCAGCACCTCCCCACGCCCCTGGTGGGAGACTTCGGCGAGTTCCTGGCGGCCCGAGTTCTTCGCAGACTTGGCGCAACGCGCGTCACCCGCGTCATCCGTGCAGCCTCTCTGGCCAGACCGGACTTCGTTGCCTACTTTCCCAACCGCTCCGAGGTGGTTGCCGTTGAAGTGAAGTCAGGAGCTGTCAACGCGAGCAGATTGGCGGAGACCACGAGGAGCACCATCCAGGGCAACCCCGAGAAGAACCACCAGTTCAATCTCTGCGCGCTCCTTCGTGACAGGCGGGCGGACGTGAGGCCGTATCCTTGGTCCGAAGACAGTGGAGGCCCCGGCTTTGACGGTGGAGTCGATGATGGAGCGCACGCCGCGATTGGATTGGGCGGGACTACTGCGCCGGGTGTCTTCGCCTGCCACCAGCCCGCCGCCCTCAACAGGGCTCCTCTCCGTCCTATCCCTGGCTCATCCTCTTCGAGCGCCATGGCCACCCAGGACACCCGGCTCCCGACGTTCGAAGCCCCCAGTGAGTGCATGTTCATCGTGCGTCGCGCCGCGGTTCCTCCCGGGCCCCTGAGTAATCCTCGCGGCGCTTCCATGGTGTGATGGCTCCCGGAAGGGAGCACCGGGACATGGTGGAGAAGCAGGACTGGGGGAGGGATGCCTCTGCGCAAGAAGTGTGGGCCCACGTGGAAGCGGCGGGGACGCCCGGATGGCGACACGAGCTGGCCTCCTGGTGGCGGGGAGTCTCCGAGAAAGGCGTCCTCTTCCACGAGGGAGACCTGGAGGCCGACTCGCTCGTCATCGGCCCCCGGCCGCTCGTTGTCTCTGGCAGCGTCCGGCTGAAGGGCCTGCTCGAGGACGGCCACGCGGCGGACCACACCCTCCTGGTGGTGCTGGGAGATTTGGAAGCGGAGAACGTGGCGACGTTCTCCGCCATGTTCATCGCGGGCAACGTCCGGATCCGGGGGCTGCTCTTCGGCGACTCGTATGGGGATGACGTCTTCTGTGTCGGCGGTGGGCTGAAGGCGCGCGCCCTCGTCGAGCAGCACCACCACCTCTGGGTGTTTGGCCCGCTGGACGTGGACGCGCTCGTGGGCGACAAACTCACCGCGACGGAGAAGCCCCGCAGGAAGCTGGAGCCGCACGAGGCGCTCCTGCCGGGGGCCTTCACCGTGGAGGACGAGGACGAGGGCGACGTCACCGACTCGACGGTGGACCGGAAGGGGCTCCTCACGATGCTGCGAGCGGGGAGCCCCCTGCTGGCGGACACCCGGCTTGGCCCCGTGGAGAAGGCCATCGCCGCCGTGAAGGAGCAGGCGGCGCGGGGCGGGAAGGCGACGCGACTGGGGCTCGCGCAGAAGAAGCTGAAGGCCATCCCCGAGGAGGTTTTCTCCCTCACCGGGCTGGAGAGCCTCAACCTGGACACCAACGACATCGCGGAGATTTCCCCGCGCATCGGCGAGCTGCAGGCACTGAAGAACCTCAGCCTGGAGAGCCTGCCGCTGACGTCGCTTCCGGTGGAGCTCTGCCGCCTCCCCGCGCTGAAGAAGTTGAGCCTCCGCTACTGCAACAACCTCACCCGGCTCCCAGACGCGTTCGGCGAGCTGGAGGCACTGGAGGAGCTGTATCTGGACGCGATGGCGCTGGAGGGCTTCCCCGAGGTGCTGACGCGGCTGCCTCGGCTGAAGAAGCTCTGGTTCTGGCGCTTCTTCAAGATGACACCGGGCCGGGTCCAGGTCCTGGTGGACGGGATTGGGCGGCTGCCGACGCTGACGCACGCCGGCTTCTTCCAGGGAGAGCTGTCCGCGTTGCCAGGGGGACTCGCGCCGCTCGCCCGGCTCAAGCAGTTCAAGCTGGGGCTGGACCGCGTCCCGGAGCCGGAGGTGAAGCGGCTGGAGGCGGCGCTGCCTCCCGGACGGCTGCACGTGGGGTACTGAGCCGTTGAGGGACGGCATGGCCCTCCGGGAGCCAAGACGGCTTCGCGCCCCGTGGTGACTTAGTGGTCGGGGAGACAGGATTTGAACCCGTGGACACAGGGTACCCCAAACCTGAAGTTGCCCCGGTTCCGCAGAGCGTTCCGCGCTTTCGCCCTCAAGCGGCAGCGCGGTGCTCCTTCTCGTAACCAGCGGGTGACTCGTAGTAGAGCGCGGGCCCGCTACAGCAGCCCGTCCAGCCAGGTGAGCTGCGCGTCAATCGTCTCTGAAATGGCGAGCGGCTGATCCGACGTGCTCGGGTCGGTGTACGGATTGCCAATCTCCTTGTGCTGCCACTTCACCCAGGTCTGCTTGTACCAGCCCCAGTCCAGGTGGGTGCCCGTCGAGGGAGGCGTGGCGCCCGCGTACCCGGAGAAGGCGCGGATGCCGGTGGCTGGCGCGACCTCCTGCCCCCCCACCACCTGATACAGGTGCAGCCGCTCGCGGCGGGGGAACTGGGAGGACAGGTTGGTGGCCCACGCGCCGTAGAACGTGCCCCAGGGGCGCACGGGGTTGTTCACCTTGGTGTCGAACGTGCCCAGCTCGCCCTGGCTGTTCCTGCACACGCCATCCAGCGACGACACGTAGACGGTGATGCCATCCAGCGCCGTGTTGGCGCGGAGCGCCTGGGCAATTCGCATCACCAGACACCCGCCGCGGGAGCTCCCCGCCAGGTAGATGGACCGCGTCTCGGGTCGGACCTGGGCCTGGAGCCAGTGGACGAACCCGTTGACGATGCGCTGCTTCGTGTCGCTGTCGAACAGGTGGTCGAAGTTGTTGTCGTTGACCACGGACAGGTGCGTCCTCCCCGCCGGAAACCAGCCCAGGGCATTGAGCTTCATGGCCAGGGAGCGGCCATCCAGGACCACGTTGGCGCAGGAGACGCCGTCGCAGGACGCGTCCCAGTTGGAGGACTGGCCTGTCACGCCGCTGGAGTGCCCGCTGCTCGAGATCTTCTGCCCGGCGGTCATGAAGACGATGGCCTCGCGCACGCTCGGGGCGTCCACCTGGGCGATGCGGATGGCGTGCAGCGTGCTGTCGGAGGCACCGGCCGCGCGGAACTGCTCGAAGCCCGGCGCCGCCTGGTAGCCACCGGAGGTGTCCTTGTAGACGACGCGCCGTGACACCACCGTCCGGCTGCTCCCGTTGGGATAGGCCAGCGCCTGGGATTGTGAGTCCAGGGTCACCTGGGGCTCTCCGGGCAAGTCCTCCGGCCCTGGCGGAGCACAGCCCGTGAGAGTGCCAACCAGCGCCAGGGCAACGCCTGCCCAGAGGGAGATGCGACGAGGGATACCCGAGGTGTGGACCATGGACTGCTCCTGGATTCTGGAGGGAGCCGCGCGGAGCGCAGCGGGGGGGCATGTCAGACCAGAACCCGACCGTCAGCGAGTTGTTCGCCGCCGAAAGGTGGTCCTGTGCGACGTATGCCTCCCTCCATGCGGGCGCAGGTGTGCGGTCGCTGCTCCGCGCGCCGAGCCGGAGCTGGGAGGCGGCGGCGCCAGACACCGGGTCGGTGTCTGACGCGGAGCTCACCGTTGACGACGGTGATCTTCGGGATTCGGAACCCCATTGCGATCCACGCGCCGAGGAGCTTGACGAAGAAGGAGAGCGATTGAGTCTTTTCTGTTCGGGACATCATCGGGAAGGGCGGAGCCGGCCGGCAGGTTTCCGGTCATCGTCCGCAGTTGCTGGCAGGAGGCCGGTTGCCCCGAAGGACTGGTGCTGCACTCGGACAACGGCGGCCCCATGAAGGGCGCCACCATGCTGGCCACGCGGCAATGGCTGGGCGGAACCCCGTCCTTCAGCCGGCCCCGCGTCTCGGACGGCAACGCCTTTTCCGAGGCCCTCTTTCGTCCCCTGAAGTAC
>NZ_RAWC01000341.1:0-5941 GCF_003611685.1 Corallococcus sp. CA049B
CCCTTTCCCTGGGCCCTTCCACCCATCCAGGCCGCGCAAGCGCGAGGCGTGGCCCATGAAGCAGGCTCCCACCGTTGGTGGGAATCCTGGACGCGGCACTTCGCGCGCGAGTTGGAGGCTGCGACCGCCACCGTGCTCCATTCCGGCCGCTGGTCCCTTCATCCGCTGAGGGTGGTTTCCGAGGAGAATGCCTCACCCAACTCTCCGCCGGGCAATGGTCTTGGCTATCCACCCGCGTCGCCCTACGCCTTGGAGACCGCGCTTCGCTTCGACCCATTCTGGGTCGAGCGGTGGTCGTGGAGCAACTCGGACGCCAGCATCTGGCCAGAAGCGAAGATGGGGGCGGTGATGGCTCTGCGGGAGCCTTCGCGTCCTGACGCCAGCCGCGTGAAGGCCTGGCGAAAACATGCTCGGGATGGAACGCTTCCGCCGGCGCTGCTGCTCTATATGGAGCTGCCAGAAAAGTGGCTGGTGTTGGATGGACATGACCGGATCCACGCTGCCCTGCTGGAAGGCACCACGCCTCCCCTGCTGGGGCTCTGGCCTGTCATCACCCATCCGACCCGCCTCCAGTACGACAACCCGGGGATGAGGGGGCCGCCCTGCTCCATCACCCGGGCTTGGCCCATCCGGAAATCCGATTGGCAGGCCAGCGTGCTGCGGGCCCATCCTCGGCGGCCTGACGGAGTGACAGCCGAGGACTGGGACGGGTTCGTGGGGGACAGGCCCTGGGCTCGTGGGAATTGATGCGGCTCTACGGTGCGCCCAGCGCCCGCTGATACACCTTCAAGTCCTGTTCGCTGAAGAGGACCACGGTGACGCGCTCCAGCTCCGGCCGCCGCGCCAGGGCCGCGCGGATCTCCCGCAGCGCGATGGGCGCGGCCCGTTCGATGGGGAAGCCGTAGGCGCCCGTGGAGATGGCGGGGAACGCCACCGTGCGCAGCCCGTGCTGCTCCATCAGCGCGAACGTGCTCCGGTAGCACGAGGCCAGCAGTTCGTCCTCGCCGCGGTCCCCACCCCACCACGAGGGGCCCACCGCATGGATGACGTGGGCCGCGGGCAGCCGGTAGCCCCGCGTGATGCGCGCCTCGCCCGTGGGACAGCGGCCCACCGTGCGGCACTCCGCGAGCAGCTCCGGCCCCGCCGCGCGGTGGATGGCACCGTCCACGCCGCCTCCACTCGACAGGCCGGAGTTCGCCGCGTTCACGATCGCGTCCACCGCGATGCGTGTGATGTCTCCTTGAATCAAATCCAGACGTTCCGTCATCCCGCGCTCCCCACCGGCAAGGTCTCCACGAACCGCACCTCTCGGAAGCCCAGCGTGAGCAGCAGCCCTCGCAGCGAGCGCTCCGCGGACTGACGCGCCTTCTGCTGGAGGCGCCGGTCCTGGCGCACCTCTCTCTCGAACGCCAGCCGTGCCTTCTCCAACAGCTGCGCCGTCTGCGCGCTGTCCAGGTTGGAGTCGATGATCTCCGTCTCCCCGGGCCGCAGGGCCACCGTCACCTGGAGCGGCGGCAGGAGCACGTCCACGCGCGTGCCCACGGCGCGCAGGTGGCTGGCGTCGAAGCGCTGGAAGTCGAACCCCAGGTGCGCATCCGCGAACACGATGGCGCGGCCGTGCGGGTTCTGGAGCGTGTAGCTGGCCCAGAGCAGCACGTCCTTCCACAGCGCGTCCGTGGCCTGCGGCTCCGGCGTGAACGTGACCTTCTTGTAGAGGGACACGTCCAGCGTCTCCAGCCGGGCCACCTCCCGCATCTGCTCCACCACCGCCGCCGTGTCCGGCAGCCGGGGAGACGTGGGGCGCAGCAGCACCCAGGCCCCCAGCGCGCCGAGCGCGACCGCGGCGAGGAGGGACAGCGCTCGCGTGACGTTCTTCGCCATGGGGGAAAGTCTACCCGCTTCCGGAACGGGGGCATCCTGGTGCAGCGTGCGGACGCGGGCTTCCGGACAGGGACTCGCGAAGGAGTCACGCAGGATGGAGCTGACGGACGTGGAGGCGGAGGCCCTGGGTTCCCAGGGATACTTCGTGCGGGACGCCTTCCTTGGTGAGGCGCGAGCGCTGGCGGCAAGGGCCGCGGCGCTCGCGCGAGTGGAGGCCGGGATGCTGAAGCCCGCGGGCATCCGGCGCGGCGCGAACCATGCGCTAGATACGTCCGTGCGCGGCGACCACATTGAATGGGTTCTGCCCGGCGCCGCCCCCGAGCTCGAAGCCCTGTGGCATCACTTCCAGTCCCTGGGCGAGGCCGTCTCGTCGGGCGCGTACCTGGGGCTGGGGCGCTTCGATTTGCAGCTCGCCTGCTTTCCCGGCGGCGGTGCGCGGTACGCCCGCCATCGCGACGCGTTCCCGGGCCAGTCCAACCGCCGCCTCACCGCCATCTGGTACGCGAATGCCGACTGGAAGCCGGAGCACGGCGGCGTGCTGCGCCTGTTCCCGGAGGACACCGGCGCCCCCGTGGAGGTGGCGCCGGTGCTGGACCGCCTGGTGGTGTTCCTGAGCGAGCGGCTGGAGCACGAAGTGATGCCCGCCCACGCCACCCGCCTGGCCCTCACCGCGTGGTTCTACGGCCAGGGCACTTAGCGGCTATCGCGCGTTCTAGCCCGCGTCGAACGCGCTGCCCGCGTCGAAGACGGATCCCCCATCGTAGGACGGACCGGGACCGGCGTCGTAGCCCGCGTCCCAGCCCGGGCCCGTGCCCTCCAGCGTGCCGATGATGTAGATGTCGCCCGTTCCCGTTCCGGGGCAGTTCTGCGGATTGCGCTTCAACTGGAGCTGCGCGTACGCAACAGAGCCCTGGTACACGTCCACGGCCGCGCTGCCGGCGTACACCTCCAGCCCTGCCCGGTTGTAGGCCCGCACGTCCACGATGCGCCGGGGCCCGACGGGGATGTTGCTCAGGTAGCCCTCGATGTAGCCGTTCCCCACGGAGAGGGACTGGGGGTACGAGGTCGGAAGGTCCGGCGCGCTCACGGTCGCCGCGGCCGAGGTGACGCCGCACGCGTCACCCGCGAGCGAGATGCTCATCTTCACGGACTCCGTGCCCTCGAGGTTGTCGAAGTCCTCGGTGCCGGCGCCGCAGGCCGCGACCATCAGCGCGCAGCTCGTCCCCAGCACGAATCCCCATCCGGTTCGCTTCATGTCGTCCCTCTCCCTGGTGGCGCGTCGTTCGCGCGACCTTGAGACACGCACCCCGTGCGGGTTGGGACATCCACCGTGACGAAAATGCCGGACGGCAACGGCGCGGGGAGGAAAACGGGCCGAGCCTGCCTGCTCCACGGCCTGCCCGGACGCGGACGGATTCCAGGGGCAACGGCGGCGTCCACGGCACCTGTCGTGTGACGGGGGCGTGTCTACGTTCTTTCCCAGTCATCTTCTTGGACGGGGGATCGAGAGCATGTTCCAGAACAGGACGAAGCGGCACTGGGTGATGGGACTGGCGTTGGGGGCGACCATGGCGTTCAGCGCCGGGTGCAGCAGCTCCAAGGCCGCGCGGGTGGACGACGCGATGATGGCTCGCGTCCCGGAGGACCAACTGGGCGAGGTGCGTGACGCGCAGCTGGCCCGCACCAAGGCCGCCGACAACGTGACGCGCGCCGAGGTGGCGGTGCGCGACGCCGAGCGCGCCGCGGAAGTGGCCCGCCGCAACGGCGACGCCGCCGAGAGCCGCATGGAGGCGGAGAAGGCCGCGGTGAAGGCCGCCGAGGCCACCGGTCAGCGGCGCCCCATCGCGCAGGCGCGATCCAATCTCCAGGGCGCCGAGGCGGGGCGCATGGCCGCGGACGCCGAGGTGTCCTGGCACGACCGCAAGACGGACACCGCCAAGGCGGAGAAGGACCTGCGCGACGCGGAGCTGAAGGTGGCGGACACCGAGCTCAACCTGGCCCAGTTCAAGGCGCTGGAGAAGAGCGGGGACGTGCGCGCCAAGGAGATGTCCGAGGCGAACTACCTGGCCGCCGTCGCGGACGCCAAGCGCGAGGTGGAGGACGCCCGGCGCCGCGTGGACGAGCAGAAGCGCGTGGAGCAGGACGCCCGCGCCCAGTGGCAGCGGCTGCGCTCGAACGCCCCGCAGGGCTACGGCGGCAGCGGCGACGCGGACTGACGCCCTGGCGTGAAGCACGGATGGGAAGGCCCCGGGCACTCGCGAGGGTGCCAGGGGCCTGCCTCCGTGCGTGGGGCTACTCCACCTTCAGGGTGGCGGAGCCCTTCAGGTCGCGCTGGAGCGTGAGCCAGAGCGCCTTGCCCTCCGCGTCCACGGACGCGAAGTAGTCCGTGTCCGCGGTGAGCGGCTGGCCGTCCAGGGTGACCGTCGTCGGCGCCGTGGCGGCGGTGTAGCCATGCACCACCAGCATGGGGTGCGCGAGCGTGCGCCCCGCGGTGTCGAACGCCAGCGTCACGCGGTTGGAGACGGCGTCCGCTTCCCACGTGGCGTAGACGGGGTTGTAGCCGGCGACGTCGTAGGTGACGGAGTCGGTCCGGCCCACGCCGCCCGGGCCGCGCGTGCGCACGGTGCCCTCGGAGGCGGTGAGCTTCACGCCCTGCCAGGCCTCCACCTCCGACACGAGCGACAGCACGGGGCTGGCCGTGTGCGTGCCCAGCACCATGAAGACGGAGTAGCTCTGGTAGGGGTGGCCGGAGAGCATCACGCCGTCATCGCCCAGGCGCGGGTACTGCGAGAGGCCCACCGCGCCGAAGTTGCTGCCCCACGCGAGCCGGTGGGAGTTGGTGACGGAGGGCAGCTCGTACTGGTTGAGCTGGTAGGGCCAGTTGTAGTCCACGGGCATGGGGCCGTTGGCGTGGCGCGTGCCCCACTCCGGATACAGCCAGTAGCCGCCCGCGGGCTTCTGCTCCCACGTCTGGGTCTGCACCGCGCCCATCTCCGCGTCCGGCGCGGCGGTCCACATGCGCGTGTAGGGGACGACGTTGGGTTCGCGGTAGTCCCAGCCGGTGTTCATTCTCACGGGGGAGGACAGCGTGACGAAGCGGTAGCGGTCGCCCCATCCCAGGCCGGCGATGTCCGTGTTGGCGTTGCCGTCGAAGGCCAGGTCGCCGTAGGGCGAGCGCACGTCGGCTTCAATCTGGTCCGCGGGGAAGCCGGACGCGTCGTGGGTGATGGCATACAGCGGGTGGTCCCGGCCGGTGGCGAACAGGTACTGCACGGTCACCTGCACCACGCGGCCATCCAGCGACAGCGGCCACTTCAGCTCGTGCAGCGCGTGGTGTGCGCCCTTGAAGACGAAGCGGCCGGTGCCGCGCACGTCCTGCGTCCAGGCGCCCCACGACTGGCCTTCCTTCAGGTGGCTGGTCACCATGCCCCAGCCGGGCACCTGGGTGCTCTGGCCATCGCAGACGCGCTCGGCGCCCGCGACCTCGTAGGTGTAGCGGCGGATGTAGCCGCCGTTCCAGCCCGCGGGGTCCGCCGCGTCGTTGCGCACGAGCGACACGGAGCGCACGTGGCAGTCGCGGTCGCGCCAGACGTAGCGGTCCGTCTTGAAGCCGCTCAGGTCCTTCGCACACTGCAACCGCAGGGGCGCGCACGTCCCGCTGGCCGGGTCGGCGCTGGTGCTCTCCACGCAGGGGTCGGTGACGGGGTTGGGGTTCTCATCACCGGGGCGCACGTCCTTGCCGCCACAGGCGGTGAGGCCCAGCGCCAGCAGGGCCACGGTGTGTCGAGCAGAGGGGAAGGTCATGGTCGTTCTCGAAGGAGTGGGAGCGCAGGCTTGCCACCCTCACGCACGGTGATGCAAGCCCCCACGCGGAGCGCCAGCGCTGCGGGTTGTTCCCAAGGCGAGCGGGCAGTCGAGCGTCAGGGTGCGCGGCGGGGAGTCCCCGGGGCACGAGGGTCGTGTCCACCGTGCGGGCATGGCGAACGGACGGCGGCTCGTCACGGTGGGACTCCTGGGCCTCTTCTCGGTGCCCGCAGTGGCGGAGGAGGGGGTGCAGGGG
>NZ_RAWC01000342.1:0-5787 GCF_003611685.1 Corallococcus sp. CA049B
TCCCCTCCCCCGCCCCGGGCCGGCTCTCGGTCTACTTCCTCGACGTGGGCCAGGGGGACGCGGCGCTCATCGTGTCGCCCACGGGCAAGACGGTGCTCATCGACGGCGGGCCTCCAGAGGCCGGCACGCGGCTGGCGGCGCGGCTGCGCGAGCTGGTGAAGGGCCCGCTGGACCTGGTCATCCTCACCCACCCGCACCTGGACCACCTGGGCGGGCTGCGCGCGGCGGTGAAGGCGGTGGGCGCCAGGCGCTTCATGGACCCCGGCTTCGACCACTCGAGCGAGGCGTACCGCGACCTGCTGGAGTTCGTGGGCCGCGAGGTGGGCCAGGTGATGAGCCCGGAGCCCAACCCCAACGCGCCCCAGACGCTGCTCACCGTGGGCCTGGGCGAGGGCGTGGCGCTCACCGTGCTCTGGCCGCGCGTGCCCCAGGAGGCGTTCCTCGCGAACACGCGCTCGGACGCGAACGCGAACTCCATCGTCACCAAGCTCACCTACGGGAAGACGGCGTTCCTCTTCACGGGGGACTCGGAGCCGCCCACGGAGGAGGTGCTGCTGCGGAAGCCCGTGGACCTCACCGCCACGGTGCTGAAGGTGGCGCACCACGGCGGCAAGCACTCCTCCACCGCGGCCTTCCTGGAGCGCGTGAAGCCGCAGGCGGCGGTCATCTCCTGCGGCGCGGGCAACGACTACGGCCACCCGAGCCCGGAGGTCCTGGGCCGCCTGGGCGACGTGCGCGCCCGCACCTTCCGCACCGACCAGGACGGCGAGGTGATGGCGGTGAGCGACGGCACCACCGTGACGCTGCGCTCGACGAAGGGCGGCGCCGGGGCCGCGAGCCTCTCCGGCACGCAGCAGGTGGGAGGCCCGGTGGCGCTCGGCCCCCTCGAACCCACGCCCCACGGCCGCTCCACGCGGAAGGAGCCGGCGCCCACTGCGCCCACGAGCACGTCCGAAGACACGGGCGTGCGCTACGTGTCGCTCAAGGGCAGCAAGGTGTTCCACCGCGAGAGCTGCAAGACCCTGAAGCGCTCGAAGAACGAGCGCACCGTCTACACCCATCGCGCCGACGCCCTGCGTGAGCGCCGCCCCGCCGAGGATTGTCATCCATGAAGGCCCGCATCGCGCTGGGAGTGGGGCTGCTGCTCGCCTCCCTGGCCTGTCAGCAGCAGCCGTCCGCGCCGCCCGCGCAGAAGCCCCCGGAGAAGTCGCGCTACTTCGGCGGCGCGCCGGACGGGAAGCTCCACGTCTACTTCTTCGACGTGGGCGCGGGGGATGCCGCGCTCATCGTCACGCCGAAGGGCAACACGGTGCTGGTGGACTCCGGGCCCGCGTCCGCCGAGTCGCACCTGGTGAACCGGCTGCCGGAGCTGCTGCGCCGCGAGCTGGACCTGGTGGTCCTCACCCAGCCGGATCCGAAGCACCACGGCGCGCTGGAGGCGGTGCTCAAGCGCGTGGGCGCGCGGCGGTTGATGGAGCCGCAGCTGCCGGACACGTCCAAGGCCTACGACGCGCTGCTGACGACGTTGGGCTCGAAAGGGGTGCAGATCCTCTCACCCGCGCCGACGTCGTCCGCGCCCAGGGAGCTGGTCCGGCTGACGCTGGAGGACGGGGTGAACCTCACGGTCCTCTGGCCCCGGGCGCCCGCGGAGCCGCTCTTGAACGGGGCCCCGGACGCGGAGGGGCGCAACGCGGCGAACTCCATCGTGCTGCGCCTGACGTACGCCGACACGTCGGTCGTCTTCGCGGGCGGCGCGCGCGGGGAGACGGAGGCGCGGCTGCTGGAGCGCGGGCTCTTGGCCTCCGCCACGCTGCTGAAGGTCGCCTCGCCCGGCGTGGAGGGGGCGAACTCGCAGGCGTACCTGGAGGAGCTGCGGCCCCAGGCGGCGGTGCTCAGCGGGGATGACAGCCTGGGCAAGAGCCCGAAGGTGAAGGAGCTCCTCACGCGGCTGCGCGGCGTGGATGCGCGGGCCTTCCGCACGGACGTGAACGGAGAGGTGCACGCCGTGAGCGACGGCAAGCAGTTCGAGCTGTCGCTCCAGCGTCCGACACCGGGGGAGCCTGGTGGCACGCGGCGCGTCTTCCCGGGGTTGGATCCGCGTCCGGCGCTGGTGCGGACGGCGAAGCCCGCGCCCGTGGTGAAGCCGGCGCCCACCGAACCGCCGCCCGCCATCCGGACGGAGCCCGCGCGCGTCGTCGAGGCACCGCGCGACAGCAAGGCCCGCGTCAGCAACGTGACGGACGTGGATGACCTGCCCGTCGCGCGCAAGGGCACACGGACGGAGGCGCCAGACAAGGCGGTGCGCTCGTCCACCAGCAACGCCATGGGCGGCTACCGGGCGAGCAGGCACAAGCAGATCTTCCACAAGTCCACCTGCCGGGCCGTGAAGCGCATCTATCCGGAGAACATGCTCTCGTGGAGCACGCGGGAAGCAGCGCTGAAGTCGGGCCGCGAGCCTGCGGGAGACTGTCACCCGTGACGAAGAAGAAGACGAAGCCCCGGTCCAGGGCCACGGTGGACCGCATCGAGGACGACGTCGCCGTGCTGGTGGTGGACGGCCAGCAGGTGACCCGCGCGCTGGACACCCTGCCGCCCGGCGTGCGCGAAGGCGACGTCGTGGACCTGGAGACGGGGACGGTGGACACCGAAGCCACCGAGTCCCTGCGCGCAGAAGTCCGCGCCGCGAGGGAACAGGCGATGCGCGGCAAGAAGCCGCCCGCGGGCGACTTCGACCTCTGAGCCGGAGCGTCCTGCTCGACGTGCCGAATCCCCCGGACGGAGCAGGACGTGGCGGGAGGGCCTGCTCGCCGCGTCGCGCGGAAAGCAGGCCCACCTCACACGTGGGCTACGGCGTGGAACCTTCCGCCGGAGCCGTGGCCTCTCCCCCCGCCGCGGAGCCCTGCGGAGGCGTCGCCGGCTCGGCCGCGGCCGGCGGAGGCGCCACGGGAGCGGCGGCGCCCGGAGCGGGGGTGGCCTGACGCGGTGCCGGAGCCCGGGGCGGCGCCTTGCCGGTCACCTGGTTGACCATGTCCGCGAGGGCGGGCGGCAGCATGCCCGCGGCGGACAGGCCGAACAGCGCCACCACCGGCAGGACGATGAGCAGCAGCAGCACCAGCGCCACCACCTTCAGCGGGCTTCCACGGCGGGCCGGCACCACCGGACGCTTGCGCGCGGCCTTCGAGTCCTGGCGCGCGTCCTCTTCCTCCTCCTCGTCGTTGCGAGGGTCTTCGCGCGTCTCGTCCTGGCCGGGGTCCTCTTCGTCCGAGCCGTCGCCCCGGTTGCCGGGCAGGTCCAGGTCGGAGAACAGCTCGTTGAGGGGGGCGCCGCTCGCGGCGGGAGCATCCTCCACGGGCGGAGCCACCGCTCGCCGCGGGGCGGGCGTGGGCACCGGGGCGGGCGCCGCGCGGTTGTTGCCGTAGAGCGTGCCGTCGTCCTCGTCGCCGTCGCGCTCGAAGTCGCCGTTGTTGTTGTCGTCCTCGGACGGGGCGGGCTCGTTCTCCGCGTAGAAGGGCTGCTGGGGCTCCGGCTCGCGGCGGGCCGGCGCGGCGCGCGGAGGCGGCGCGGCGACCACGGGCGGCGGCTCCGGGGGCGGAGGCGGCGGCTCAGGCGCCGCGGCGGGCGCGAGCAGCGCGGCCAGCTCCGGGATGTCCGAGCCGCGCTTCCAGTCCGGCATGCCCTGGCGCCAGAAGAAGCTGCGCGCGCTGATGGTGCCCGCGGCCATCCACTCGGCCACGGCCGACTCGTCCAGTGGGCCCTCCTGCTTGTTGCGCACCATCACGAACCACGGTGCCCCGGCCGTCTGGCGGGGAGGCGCGGTGCGCGTGGGCTCATCGTCCCAGGGTGTCTGGGGGGCCGACGCAGGAGGTCTGGCCAGGGGAGCAGGAGCTGCCACGGCGGCCACCGGTGCCGGAGCGGGCGCAGGCGCGGCCGCGGCGGCGCCTCCCGCCAGCGAGCGCTCCTGGGCCCGGATGCGCTCCACGTCGGCGAGCGACACCACGCGGGTGCTCTCCTCCTCGGCGGGCCCTTCCACGGTGATGACGTTCTGGCAGTTCTTGCAACGGACCTTGACCGTCTTGCCGCGGACCTTCTCGTCCGCAATGGAGTACCGCTTCTGGCAATTGTCGCAGGTGAAGTTCAAAGGGGGCGTCCGGCTCTCGGGGGAAACCGGCGGGGATGCTACCGCCAGAAATCCCCCGCGCAAACACACGGTTGACTCTGTTCTTCCGCCCAACTATTCAGCCGCCCTCCGTTTCACTCCAGGCTTCTACGAGGGTGGCGCATGCCGGCGAAGGATCTCGGGACCAAGCACTCGTGCTTCAAGTGCGGGACGAAGTTCTACGACATGAAGAAGCCGGACCCCATCTGCCCCAAGTGCGGGGCGGATCAGCGGGAGAACGTGGTCGCCAAGCCCACCGAGGGCCGGCGCGGCCGTCTGGCCGCCGCTCCGAAGGTCATCGAGCCCGAGCCCGAGGAGACGCCCGCGGCCGAGGAGGACGAGGAGAACCTCGACTCCTTCAGCGATGACGAGGACGCCGAGACCGGCACCGAGTCCTCCGACGACGACGACCTGTAGGGTCGCCCTCGCGGTCGCATCATCCGGGGTCCCCCGAGCTGTTCGGGCGGGCCCCGTTGCCGTTTGCGCACCCTGAAAGCCGCGGCTGCCCGAAACGGCGCACCCGGAAGCCGGGGGCCCCTCCCCAGGGGACCCCGCCGCTCCGGGACGCGCTTCTAGGTACCGCTCAGGCGCTCGTGCGAGGACGCCAGCGACAGCTCGGTGAGCGCGCTCTCGATCTTCTCATAGAGGTTGGGCCCCATCTCCTGCATGCCCACCGGCCGGGCGTCCTTGCGGCGCGCCCCCGTGGACAGGCGATCCGCCTCCACGGAAACCGTGGGTTGCTTCCTGGTCTGATGCATCGCGACTCCCCCTCAGGCGGAAGTGTTGGCTTCCGAGAAAGCAATTTTGCCACCAAGACAGAAGTCTGAACAAGGGGCGTGCTTCTCAGCACTTAGACGGAACCCCTGGCCGACCCTTGAGTCGCACCGGGGCCGGACGCGACAGCCGTGTCAGGGGCGCCCTATTTCCCCGAGCCCGCCTGACGCAGTGCCTCCACGCCCCAGGTCTGTTCGACCTGGACGGTCTCCCCCGCGCGGACGGTGACGGTCCGGGACGCTTCGGGCAGCCGGTCGTGCCAGAAGACGAGCGTGTGGGCCCCTTCCGGGACGCGCATCCGGAAGCGCCCGTCCGGGGTGGTGGTGGTGAAGTACGGGTGGTTGAAGGTGCGGACCACCGCGCGCATCCAGGGGTGCACGTCGCAGCGGACCTGGACGGTGCCGGGTTCGGCGGGCAGGGGGCGGCGCAGGGTCATGCCCTCCAGGGGCATGGCCACGTTGAAGACAGAACGGTTCGTCCCGGCCTGGGCGCGCACGTTGTGCACCAGCGGGTCGGAGTTGCGCAGAAGGAGCTCGCCGCCGGCCTTCGCCGCGAGCGCGGGCGGCTCGTAGTGGCACTGCTTCTGGTCCAGCACGGGCTGCGGCGCGGGCGTCTCCGGCTCGGCGAGCGCGGCGCCGTCCTGGAGCGAGACGACGGCGTGGGCCAGGGCGCCCTCTCCCCCCACCACGAGCGAGCGGTCCTCCGCCTGGTCGCCGCACACGCTGGCGACGGTGGCGGTGGTCGGCGCGCTGGGGGCCAGGGGAGGCGTCCCGGTCAGCAGCACCCGCCCCTCGATTTCGCCCCACTTCACCGGCCCGGAGGGGCGCGGCGCGGCGGCGGCGGGAGGGGGCGTGGCC
>NZ_RAWC01000343.1:0-5780 GCF_003611685.1 Corallococcus sp. CA049B
CCCAGGCCGTCCGCCACGACGAACAACCCGCGCTCGGGCAGCACGCAGTACGCATCTTCATTGTGCGGACGCCGACCGATGTGGGTCTGCCCCGCGCACTCGAATCTCATCACCACTGCCTCCTGGCTGGGCTCCCGGACAGCAAACGGGAGGCCAACGGCCCGGTCGCTTCATGCCCGGGCTTCCCCCATGGGGTTCTCGCCGCTGGAGAGCGCCCGGGTGCGCGTTCCCTCCGCGCCCCCGTACTCCCCTGTCCGAGGACCGACGTTGCGGTCGTCTCCACCCCGTCCCGCCGCGACTTTTCAACGGGCGTGACACCCCGAAGGCCAGGGCGGACTTCGTAGGGGGACGCGGGACCGGCGTCCACGTGTGCGGTCAGGGTGGGACTCATGGGCGCCGGTAGGATACCGGGCATCGTGGCGAATGGGCATTGCTCGCGTCCCCCTAGCAACTCCTGCCGGCCCCAGCGGACAATGCATGAGCTGCCCGACCTGCGGGCCATCACCCGAGGAGAACCATGACCTCCATCCGCCGCGTGGGTTCTGGCATCTCGACATCCCGGGCCTGGTCCATCTCCAGCGAGCTGGAGGTCACCGCCCCGGTGAAGCAGGAGCCCATGACGCCGGTGGATCCGGTGCGGCGGGGCTTCTCCGACGCGAGCGACTTCCGGGCGGACGCCGACGGCGACCTGGCCGGCGCCCTGCTCGAGGACCTGGGGCTGACCTCCGACCCGTCCTCGGAGACGCGGGGGCGCGCGGCGGGCCTGGAGGAGCCGGAGGCCCGGGCCGCGCTGCTGGAGAACCCCCACCTGCGCACCTTCGCGGGGGAGAGCACCTTCGAGGCCGCCGCCCCCGCGTACGCGCAGCGGCTGGGCATGCCCCAGTCGTCCACGCCGCTCATGCAGGCGCGCCACTTCCAGCAGGCGGAGCGCCGCGCGGAGGCCGCGCCAGCGGATCCGTCCCTGGACCCCTCCGACATCCTGTCCCCCGACGCGGCCGCGTGGGAGCTGCAGAACCTGGACACCCTGCCGAGCACCGTCTCCGCGCAGGAGGCGGAGGACCTGCTCTTCCTCCTGGAGTCCGGGGACCTGTCCGGCCTGAGCGACGAGGAGCTGGCCGCGCTGAGCGACGACCTGGACATGGACGACGCGGCTCCGGATGCGGCGGGCGACGCGGACGGCCTGGAGACGTCCGGCGCGCCGGACGCATCGGACGGGTTCCTGGCCACGCTGGAGGACGGCGGGCCGGAGGCGCTGTCAGCGGAGGCGCCGCCGAGCGCCCCGTCGCCGAATGACTTCCTCGCGGACGCGGACGACTTCACGATGGAGGCCGTCCAGGCCGAGGCCGCCTATTCCGCGGCCTACGCGGAGGCCCTCTCGACGGGCACGGCGCTCCCGCCCGCGCGGCGCGAGGCGCCTGCTTCCGAACCGGAGCCTGCCGTGGTGGTGGCCCCCGAGGCCGCTGACGCGACGGCGGACATCGAGGACGTGCAGGACGCCGACCTCGTGGAGGTCGACGCGGCCCCCACGCCTCCGCCGCCTCCGCTCGAATCCTGACGGCCCCTGAGCGGGCCCTGACGCTTCAGGGCTCGGGCGTGTCGGAGAGCGCGGCGTCCAGCTGCTTCTGCGCCTCCATGACGTCCTTCTCCAGCTCGCGGGTGTAGAGGTCGCGCTCGGGGCTCCTCCACTCGGCATCCGAGAACTGCTCGAGCGAGTACACGCGCGTGGTGTGCACGGGCCCGCGCAGCGTGACCATCAGCTCGCGGTCCGGGTCGCCCATCTCCTTGAGCAGGAAGCCCTCCACGTCGCGCAGGGTCAGCGGGAACGTGGGCTTGTCGTCCCGGACGACCTTGCCGAAGACGTTGAGCTTCACCTCCTGCGCGCCCTCCTGCAGCTCCTCGTTGAAGGACAGCACCGCGAACGGCACGCCGCCTTCGTCGTCCAGCCGGCCGGACACCACGTACCGCCCCGCCTTGCGGACCTGGACGGGCAGGTACAGGTCCAGCGACCCGCCCTCCAGCACCTCGCGAACCCTGCCGGTGAACGTGGCCGGCGGCGCGGGCGTGTAGAGCACGTCGAAGAACGCCGAGTCCTCCAGCGACCCCGAGCGCACGCGGAGGGCCACGCGCAGCGTGCCGGAGAACATCGCGAAGCCCTGCTTCGACGGCTGGAAGCGCCCGGTGAGCATCCCGTCACCCGCCACCGCGTCGCCGCCCTGGCCCGAGTCCACGAACGTCACCGGCACGCCCGGCACGCCGCCCGCGTCCGCCAGGTGGTCCGCCTCGTGCGCCTGCGCGGACACCACCTCGCACGGGCGCGGCGCGCGGCGCGCGTCCTCGCACGCCACGGTGAAGAGCACCGCTTCGTCACCGACGACGAACACCTTGTCCTGCTTGAGCCGCAGCTGCACGTCGGAGGTGCCGTCCTCCGCCGCCTTGGGGCTCAGCGGCCGGGTGCGCTCCGGCTCCGCCAGCTCCAGCTGGTCCGGGTGCTCTCGGCTGGGCCGCGACTCGGGCGGATAGCGCGTGGCCGCCACGTAGGATTCCAACGAGCGCTTCGCGCGCTCCAGCCGCTTCTGCCACAGCTCGCGGCGGGCCTCGCGCTCGCGGGCCTCCGGGCTGAGCAGCGACGGCGCGGCGGGCTCGGCCGCCATGGCCGCGCTGGAGCGCTCCGCCGGTGCCCGTGCCACCTCGCGGGGGTCGGGCACCGGGGCGGAGGCGGGCTCCGGTGCGCCCTCCGGCGCTTCAGCCCCTTCGCTTCCCTGCCACCAGAAGACCGCCCCGCCCACGAGCACCAGGGGCACGAGGGCGAGCAACCACCGGCCGTGGCGCAGCCGGGAGGCGGAGGGGATGGGGCCGTCGTCGCGTGTCATGAGCGGGCTTCGCCGGAGGGGGCGGGGGAAGCCTTCATTCTAGTACGCGTACTGGGCCATGTACTCGCGCACCTTGGAGACGATGCCGCCCCAGTTGCCGTTGGCGTAGTGGTTGTACGACTCACCATCGTCGCGGAGGTACACGGAGTGGAAGCTCCACTTCGCCCGGCCGTCGCTGCACGCGTTCTTGAGCAGGTTGAGCGTGCCGCCGCAGAACCAGTCGCCCGGGTTGCAGTAGGAGCCACCGCTGCTGCCGGAGACACCGCCCGTGGAGTGGTAGGCCACCGCCTCGTCGTCCTGGCCCGGGAGGATGCCGGAGTACAGCGTCCCCTTGGAGCCGGCGAACATGAGGAACTCCACGTTGGCCGTGGCGTTGTGGTTGTACATGGAGCGCGCCGTGGTGGTGACCAGGTCGCTCACCAGGGGCTCGCTCACCGCCCAGTCGCCGTGGTCCGCCAGCTCGCTGCCGCCGCCCGCGCCGGACGCCACGGCCACCCACTTGATGTTCCAGCCCTTCTGCGTGGCGGTGCCCGCGTTGCCGCATTCGCCATTGGAGTTGGGCGTGGCGTTCTTCACCTGCCGCGTGCTGGTGCCGTACAGCGACAGCGCGTAGCCGATCTGCAGGTCACCGGCGCTGTGCACGGCGATGTAACAGGAGTTGGTGCCCGTGCAGAAGCAGTCCAGCGCGTTGCGGATGCGGTAGTTCTCCGCGCCCACGCGCTGCGTGCCGTTCCAGTTGACGGCCTTCTTGTTCACGCCCGCCGCGGTGGTGGACGGCCCCCAGTAGCTGAAGTCGTTGTAGTTGCCCGCCTGCGTCTTGCCGCCGTTGCGGCCGTGGATCCACAGCGTGTAGTTCGTCGCGGCGGCTTCGGTACCCACCAACAGCGTCGCGGCGGTCACGGCCGCGCCAATCAGCATCTTCATCGGGGTGTGTCTCCTGGCCTCTCGGGGGGATGAGAGGGCTTCCGCACGGCCCCAGGCCGGGCGAGGGGACAACCACTCTAGGGGTTGTTTCAGATGAAGGCGATAAGCCGAAAGTCCAGTCGTCAGTGGAAACCCTGACGCACCGCGCTGGCTCTGGGAGTCACTCCAGCGCGTCCAGGGCGCCGTCCCGCACGAAGCGTTCCAGCCGCTCCAGTGCTTCCGGCAGGTTGGCGCGTCCCAACCCCAACCGGAAGTGATTGCCCGGAAAGCCATACACGTTGCCCGGCAACAGCAACACGCCCTCGCGGGTAATCAGTGACTCAGTGAAACGAGCCACCGGGATGTTTCGCAGCAGACGGGGGAAGGCCACGCTGCCGGCGCGCGGGCGCACCCAGTGGAAGGTGTCCGCGTGGCGCGCGAAGAAGTCATCCAGCCGCGCGAGGTTCGCGGTGAGCAGGCCGCGGCTGCGCTCCAGCACGCGCTCGCGGGCGCGCAGCGCGATGAGGGACAGCTGCTCGCTGGGGGCGCTGTTGCAGAGCGAGGTGTAGTCCTTGAAGGCGCGGCAGCGCGCGAGCAACTCCGCGTCCCGGGTGGCGAGCCAGCCCACGCGCAGGCCCGCGAGCCCGAACGCCTTGGACATCACGCCCAGGCTCACGCCCTTCGTGAGACACGACGCCGCGGGCGGCAGCGTGTCGTTCGCGTCGTACTCCAGCAGGCGGTACACCTCGTCGGAGAAGAGGTGGATGCCGCGCGCGTCGCACAGCGCGCACAGCTTCTGGAACGTCGCGCGGTCCAGCAGCGAGCCCGTGGGGTTGTGCGGGAAGTTCACCACGACCAGGCGCGTGTCGGGGCGCAGCGCCGCGGTGAGCGCGTCCAGGTCCAGGGCCCAGCCGTCCTCCTCGCGCAGGGGCAGCAGCGTCACGTCCGCGCCCACGGAGCGCGCGACCTCGTAGAGCGACTGATAGCCCGGCCAGGTGACGACGGCGTGCGTGCCGGGCCCCAGGAGGACGTTCATCGCGACGAACATCCCCTCCTGCGCGCCCGCGAAGGTGAGGACGTCCTCGGAGATGAGGCCCGGGTACATGCCGGCGATGGCCTCGCGCAGCGCGGGCAGGCCGGCGGTCTCCGTGTAGCCGAGCGTCAGCCCGTCCCAGCGCGCGCGGTCCTCCGGCGACGCGAGCGCCAGCAGGTCCGCCATGCGCCAGCCCTCGATGTCGGAGGAGCACAGGAGGTAGGGCGCGGCGAACTCCCAGCGCGCGAAGTACCGCTCCAGTTCGAAGTCGGGGATGCGCATCACGGTCTCCATGCCCGCCTGCCCACCGGAGGGCGGAGCGGGCCAACAGGCCTTGCCGGACAGGCGAGCGGACGGGCGCGCAGCCGGGAGCAACCGGTGGCGCATGCATAGCTTGAGTCACGTCCCGTTGAAGCGCTTTCCACTTCCCATAGGGAGCCCGTATGGCCTCGACGAAAATCCCGCTCACGCTGCTGGACCCGGATGGCGGGTGGGTGAACGCCCCCGTCCACGTCTCGGAGCTCGATGGACTGCCCGTCCTCCTCCACTTCTGGACCATGGACTGCGAGGACTGCGCGAAGCAGTTCGAGGCCGTGAACCAGTGGGTGGTGGACTACGGGCCCAAGGGCCTGAAGGTCATTGGCGTGGACGTCACCCACAACGAGACGGAGCTCCGGGACACCAACAAGGTGGAGGGCTTCGCGCGCGAGCACGGCCTGCGCTACCCCATCGCCATGGATGACGGCTCCATGGCCAAGGCCTACGGCGTGGACAAGCACCCCGCCTTCCTCCTCTTCGGCACGGATGGGCGGCTGAAGAACCGCATTGGCGGCAAGGACGCCGTGCGCCGCGTGCGCGCGCTGCTCAAGGACCTGCCCGGCCAGGAGCCGCCCGCGCTCCACGGCGAGGTGTCCCGCGAACAGGAAGACCAGGCCGCGGCCTCCAATCCCTGAAGCGCCTCCGCCTCCCCACCC
>NZ_RAWC01000344.1:0-5663 GCF_003611685.1 Corallococcus sp. CA049B
CACCCGCTCCTCCTGCCCCCGAGCCGTCCCCCGCCATGCCGTCCCTTCCTCCTCCCTGCTCCGCCCGCGCCGCCGGGCTCCTCGCGGCGCTCGCGCTGGTGCTCACCAGCGCCACGCCCGCGTTCGCCCTGCCGGGTGGAGGCAAGACGCCCCGCGCCATCGTGGAGGCGGACTCCGACCTGCCCCCGCCGGTGACGGGGGTGGACGTGGTGGAGCACCTGGGAGAGCCGCTCCCCCTGGAGACCCGATTCCTGGACTCCACCGGGGAAGAGGTGCGGCTGGGCACGCTGCTGTCCAAGACGCGCCCCACCCTGCTCACGCTCGTCTATTACGAGTGCCCCATGCTCTGTAACCTCGTCATCAACGAGCAGGTCCGCGTGATGCGCGAGCTGGGCCTGGAGCTGGGCAAGGACTACGAGGCCGTCACCGTCAGCATCGACCCCAAGGACACCCCGGCGCAGAGCACGGAGCGCAGGCGCAAGTATCTCCAGTCCATGGGCAAGCCGGAGACGGCTCCGTGGCACTTCCTCACCGGCACCGACGAGAACATCCACAAGCTCGCTGATGCCGTGGGCTTCAAGTACACGTATGAACCGAGCACGAAGCAGTACGCCCACCCCGCGGTGGTCACCGTGCTCACCCCGGAGGGGAGCATCTCCCGCTACCTCTACGGCACGTCGTTCGACCGCAAGGACGTGAAGCTTTCGCTGCTGGAAGCAGCGGGCGGTCGGGTCGGGACGAGCGTCGATCGCATCGTCATGTCCTGTTTCAAGTATGACACCGCCACGCGGCGGTACGGTTTCTACATCTTCGGGTTCATCCGCCTGGGCTCCCTGGCTGTCTTCGGCGCCCTGGCCACGATGCTGATCTATTTCTGGAGGCGCGAGCTGAAGAAAGGCGCGACTACATGAGCGACCTGGCCAACCAATTCCTGTTCCTCCCGGAGCGCGCGTCCACGTTCGCGGAACGGGTCGACTTCCTGCACTACTTCGTCGTCGGCACGACGATGGTGATGTCCGCGGGCGTCGGCCTCGCGGCGCTCTTCATGTTCTTCCGCTACCGCCGGCGGGAGACCCACCAGCACACGGAATATGTGGTGCCGGACCTGAAGACGGAGTTCCTCTTCGTCTCCGTCCCGCTGGTGTTCTTCCTGGCGTGGTTCGCCATCGGGTTCCGGGACTTCACCTGGTACACCACTCCGCCCAAGGACTCGATGGATGTCTACGTCATGGGCAAGCAGTGGATGTGGAAGTTCTCCTACCCGGAGGGCCCCAACGGCGTGAACGTGCTGCACGTGCCGGCCAACCGCCCGGTGCGCCTGCTCATCACGTCCCGCGACGTCATCCACTCCTTCTACGTCCCGTCCTTCCGCATCAAGATGGACGCGGTGCCGGGCCGCTACACGCAGGCCTGGTTCGAGGCGACGAAGCCCGGCACGTACCAGGTGCTCTGCACCGAGTACTGCGGCCTGTCGCACTCGAAGATGCTGGCGGAGGTCGTCGTGCTCGCGCCGGAGGACTACGAGAACTGGCTGAAGGAGCAGCAGCGTGGCCGCCTGCAGGACCGGCAGGACGCGCTGGCGGACACGTCGCTCGTGCCGCCCGTCGCCCGCATGGCCGAGCAGGGCCAGAAGCTGGTGGGCACGCAGGGCTGCCTCAAGTGCCACTCGGTGGACGGCTCCAAGCACATCGGCCCCACCTTCCTGGGCATGTACGAGCGCGAGGAGAAGCTCGACGATGGCCAGAGCATCCGCGTGGATGAAGCCTACATCACCCAGTCGATGATGGACCCGGGCGCGCACATCGTCGCCGGCTACCAGAACGTGATGCCGACCTACCAGGGCAAGCTGCAGGGCCCCGAGTCGGCCGCCATCGTCGAGTACATCAAGACGCTGCGCACCGCGAACGTGCGCGAGACCGCTTCCGAGGGCCCCGCCTATGACCCCATCCAGTAGCATCGCCGCGCCGGGGGCCGTCCCCGGCCATGAGGCGCACGACGACCACGGCCACCACCCGAGCTACCTGACGGACGGCACCACGGTGAAGTCGTGGCTGCTGACGGTGGACCACAAGCGCATCGGCATCATGTACATGGCGTGGATCCTGCTCTTCTTCCTGGTGGGCGGCATCTTCGCGCTGCTCATCCGGATCGAGCTGCTCACGCCCGGCCCGACCATCATGGACGCGATGACGTACAACCGCGTCTTCACGCTGCATGGCGTGGTCATGATCTTCCTGTTCATGATCCCCGCCATCCCGGGCATCTTCGGCAACTTCATGCTGCCGCTGATGCTGGGCGCCAAGGACGTGGCCTTCCCCCGGCTGAACCTGCTGTCGCTCTACGTGTACCTGGCGGGCGCGGGCTTCGCGCTCTGGGGCATGCTCAACGGCGGCCTGGACACCGGCTGGACGTTCTACACGCCGTACAGCGCGCACACGACGACCACGGTGGCGCCGGTGCTCTTCGGCGCGTTCATCATCGGGTTCAGCTCCATCCTCACGGGCATGAACTTCATCGTCACCACGCACACCATGCGCGCGCCGGGCATCACCTGGTTCAAGATGCCGCTGATGGTGTGGGCGCTCTACGCCACCAGCTGCATCCAGGTGCTGGCGACGCCGGTGATTGGCCTGCTGCTGCTGCTGGTGACGGCGGAGAACCTGTTCAGCCTGGGCATGTTCGACGTGGCCCGCGGCGGTGACCCGGTGCTCTTCCAGCACCTGTTCTGGTTCTACAGCCACCCGGCCGTGTACATCATGGTGCTGCCGGCGTTCGGCGTGATGAGCGAGATCGTCTCCACGTTCAGCCGCAAGAACATCTTCGGCTACCGCGCGGTGGCGTACTCCAGCGTGGGCATCGCGTTCGTGGGCTTCTTCGCCTGGGGCCACCACATGTTCGTGTCCGGCCAGTCCACCTTCAACGCCGGCGTGTTCGGCGTGCTGTCGATGCTGGTGGGCGTGTTCACGGCCATCAAGGTCTTCAACTGGGTGGGCACCGTCTACAAGGGCGCGGTGGAGTTCAGCACCCCGTTCGCCTACTTCTGCGGCTTCCTGTTCTTCACCGTGTTCGGCGGCATGACGGGCATCGCGGTGGCGACGGTGTCGCTGGACGTGGCGTGGCACGACACCTACTTCGTCGTGGCGCACTTCCACTTCATCATGGTGGGCGCGACGATCATGGCCTTCCTGGCCGCGCTCCACTACTGGTTCCCGAAGATGTTCGGGAAGATGTACCACGAGGGGTGGGGCCTGGTTTCCGCGGCCCTCATCATCCTGGGCTTCAACGCGACGTTCATCCCCCAGTTCCTCGTGGGCAACGCGGGCATGCCGCGCCGCTACTACGAGTACCCGGAGCGCTTCCAGGCGCTGAACGTGGCGTCCACGGCCGGTGCGTCGCTGCTCGCGTTCGGCTTCATCATCATCGCCATCTACCTGACCTACGCGCTCATCTACGGCGAGCGCGTGGACAACCCGTGGAACAGCAAGGGCTACGAGTGGCTGACCCACTCCCCTCCGCCCACGCACAACTTCATCGGGCCCCAGCCGACGTATCCCGAGGAGCCGCACTTCTACGTGGATCCGAAGAAGGCCGAGGGCGAGGTGTCGGATGTCTAGCGCTCACGTGACGCCGGGCTCGGTGCCCGGTCCCAAGCTGGCTGCCCACTTCGCGTCGCTGGAGGTCCAGAAGCACGCGGCGCGGTTGGGCATGTGGCTGTTCCTCGCCACGGAAATCCTGCTCTTCGCGGGTCTGTTCGCGTGCTACGCGGCCTACCGATTCCTGTTCCCGGAAGCGTGGGCGGCGGCCAGCCGCAGCCTGGACCTGACGATGGGCACCATCAACACGGTGGTGCTCATCACCTCCTCGTTCACCGCCGCCATGGCGGTGCACTACGCCAAGGAGGGGAAGAACGCGATGGTGGGGCACATGAACGTGCTCACCCTCCTGATGGCGGTGGGCTTCCTCGTCATCAAGTTCTTCGAGTACAAGCACAAGTTCCACATCGGGACGCTGCCGGGCCGCTACTACTTCTACGAAGGCATCCAGCTGCCGGGCGCGCCGCTGTACTTCACCGTGTACTTCGCCTCCACGGCGCTGCACGCCCTGCACGTCGTCATCGGCATGACGGTGCTGGCGTTCGCCACGGTGCGCGCGTACCGCGTCGGGGACTTCAACGCGAACAACTACACGCAGGTCGAGCTGGGCTCCATGTACTGGCACCTCGTCGACCTGGTGTGGATCTTCCTCTTCCCGATGCTGTACCTGGTCTGAGGGTTACGACATGGCCATCGCCAACGAATCGCGTCAGGAAGAGCACAACATGCAGGAGCACCACGGCGCCGGGCGCTACGTGGTCATCTGGATTGCCCTGCTCGTGCTGACGCTCGTCACCGTTTTCACCGGCCGCATGCACCTGCCTGACTTCGGTCTGGTGCTCGCGCTCATCATCGCCAGCGTGAAGGGCACGCTGGTGGCGCTGTACTTCATGCACCTGTCGGAGCATCAGGGCGCCAACCGCCTGGTGTTCGGCGTGTCCATCCTGTTCGTGGTGCTGCTCATCGGCTTCTCGCTGATGGACCTGGGCACCCGCTTCCGTCTGGCCAACCCGCCGGGGTCGCAGTACAGCGACCTGCAGGCGGTGGACATCGGAGCGAACCCGACGGAAGGCCGCACGGGTGGCCACCAGCAGCTCCAGAAGCAGAACCACGAGACGCACGAGTAGCCCGCGTCCCTCGCGGTCCCCTGAAGCACGAACGCGGCGCCCGGGATTCTTCCCTGGCGCCGCGTCGCTTTTGGCGGGCTGGGCTACCGGACTACAGGGCGACGGTCAGGTTGAAGGAGAGCGCCGTGTCGGTGGACACCTTGCCCGGGGGCGGGGCGCTGTCGGACTTCACGAGGAAGCCCACGCCCAGGGCCAGCGCGTCGGTGAGGTTCGCCATCACCTGCGTCTGGCTGCTGAAGAGGATGCGCGAGTCGGAGATGACGCTGACCAGAATCTCCGCGTCCTCCTGGAAGGTGATGTCCTTGGAGAGGCCGTAGCGGAACATGGCGCCGAAGCGCGGGCCGCCCAGGTCCACGTCGCCCAGGTCCACGCGTGTCGGGTAGTACTGGAAGCGCAGTTCGCGCGCGTAGCGGAAGGCGAAGTCGGTGCGCAGGATGGCCTCGTTCGTGCCGGTCTTCGTGTCCTTCTTGGTGTCGAACCAGAGGATGCCGGCACCGGCTTCACCGTAGGGCCGCGCCTCGATGCTCTTGATGTGGTCCGTGTCCGCGCCGGCCAGCAGGTAGCCGCTGATCTCCTGCGTGAAGCGGCGGTCCCCACGCAGCTCGACGCCGGCGTTGAGGGCCACCACCTGGGACAGGGACTCCACCTCCCCTTCCACCTCGGGCGGGCGGCTGCGGCCGTACGCGCCGTAGGCCTTCACGGAGTAGATCCAGTTCTCCGTCTTGCGCAGCGCGCTGGCCAGGCCGCTCACGGTCAGCGTGGACGCGTTGCCGGTGAGGGAGATGAGGCTCAGGCCCACGCTGACGTCCCAGGTGCTGGGCTTCGCGGGGGCTGGCGCGGCGGCGGCCTCGGGGGCAGGCGCGGGAGGCGGGGCGATGGGCCCGCGCGCGGTCACCTCGGCCAGCTTCTCGATGGCCTCGGCGAGCCGGGCGCTGGCCTCGGC
>NZ_RAWC01000345.1:0-5642 GCF_003611685.1 Corallococcus sp. CA049B
ACCTCAAGAGCAGCGCTGAAAAGCGCAGCGAGAGGGAAGTGCCGACGAATCAGCGAGCCGAGACTCCTTAGCCGGGTCTCGGGGAACGCCGGTTCAAGCAAACCAAGAATACAATTGGAGAGTTTGATCCTGGCTCAGAACGAACGCTGGCGGCGTGCCTAACACATGCAAGTCGAGCGCGAATGGGGGCAACCCTTAGTAGAGCGGCGCACGGGTGCGTAACACGTGGATAATCTGCCTGGATGCCTGGGATAACCAGTCGAAAGATTGGCTAATACCGGATAAGCCCACGGTTTCTTCGGAGACTGAGGGAAAAGGTGGCCTCTGTATACAAGCTATCACAACCAGATGAGTCCGCGGCCCATCAGCTAGTTGGCGGGGTAATGGCCCACCAAGGCAACGACGGGTAGCTGGTCTGAGAGGACGATCAGCCACACTGGAACTGAGACACGGTCCAGACTCCTACGGGAGGCAGCAGTGGGGAATTTTGCGCAATGGGCGAAAGCCTGACGCAGCAACGCCGCGTGTGTGATGAAGGTCTTTGGATTGTAAAGCACTTTCGACCGGGACGAAACCGTAAAGCCTAATACGCTTTGCCTTGACGGTACCGGGAGAAGAAGCACCGGCTAACTCTGTGCCAGCAGCCGCGGTAATACAGAGGGTGCAAGCGTTGTTCGGAATTATTGGGCGTAAAGCGCGTGTAGGCGGCTTTGCAAGTCGGGTGTGAAAGCCCTCAGCTCAACTGAGGAAGTGCGCCCGAAACTGCAGAGCTTGAGTGCCGGAGAGGGTGGCGGAATTCCCCAAGTAGAGGTGAAATTCGTAGATATGGGGAGGAACACCGGTGGCGAAGGCGGCCACCTGGACGGTAACTGACGCTGAGACGCGAAAGCGTGGGTAGCAAACAGGATTAGATACCCTGGTAGTCCACGCCGTAAACGATGAGAACTAGGTGTCGTGGGAGTTGACCCCCGCGGTGCCGTAGCTAACGCATTAAGTTCTCCGCCTGGGAAGTACGGTCGCAAGACTAAAACTCAAAGGAATTGACGGGGGCCCGCACAAGCGGTGGAGCATGTGGTTTAATTCGACGCAACGCGCAGAACCTTACCTGGTCTTGACATCCTCGGAATCCTTCAGAGATGAGGGAGTGCCCGCAAGGGAACCGAGAGACAGGTGCTGCATGGCTGTCGTCAGCTCGTGTCGTGAGATGTTGGGTTAAGTCCCGCAACGAGCGCAACCCTCGCCTTTAGTTGCCACGCAAGTGGATCTCTAGAGGGACTGCCGGTGTTAAACCGGAGGAAGGTGGGGATGACGTCAAGTCCTCATGGCCTTTATGACCAGGGCTACACACGTGCTACAATGGCCGGTACAGAGCGCTGCAAACCCGCGAGGGGGAGCTAATCGCAGAAAACCGGTCTCAGTTCAGATTGGAGTCTGCAACTCGACTCCATGAAGGAGGAATCGCTAGTAATCGCAGATCAGCACGCTGCGGTGAATACGTTCCCGGGCCTTGTACACACCGCCCGTCACACCATGGGAGTCGATTGCTCCAGAAGTCATCTCACCAAGAGATGCCCAAGGAGTGCTCGGTAACTGGGGTGAAGTCGTAACAAGGTAGCCGTAGGGGAACCTGCGGCTGGATCACCTCCTTTCTAAGGAGACCGGGCATCGGGCTGACTCTTCGGAGCAGCAGGCGATGCCAGTAGCCGAAAGGCTATCAGGTCTAACTAGGTCAATGTTTCCGGTAAACAATCCATTATGAACTTCGGGCTTGCTGTTTGGTTTTGAAGGACCGAGCGAAGGCGGCTCGGCTCTTTGAGAATGAAGGACGCTGTAAGGTTCGCCGATGCTTTAGCCCTCCTGGGCCTATAGCTCAGCTGGCTAGAGCGCGCGCCTGATAAGCGCGAGGTCGGTGGTTCAAGTCCACCTAGGCCCACCACTCTTCTCCCTCACTGGAGGGAAGACAAAAAGAGTGACTGGTGCTGACGCGAGAGTCGGGGCTGTAGCTCAGCTGGGAGAGCGCCAGCTTTGCAAGCTGGATGTCGTCGGTTCGAACCCGATCAGCTCCACAAGTTTCCTGGAAGTCGCAGGGACGTTCTTTGACAAGTGCATACGAAGGGTAAGTTGCAATTTCTGCTGAGTGAAGTTCTCAACAGAAGTGCCGACTTCGAAATGAGTCTCACCTGGCGCCGCGAGGCAGCTGAGTGGGGCAAAAGCGAAGTCTCCCACACAAGAAGAAGCAGTGAGAAACAGCAATAAAGAATGTCTTCCGGGCCTGCTAGCGAAGAGCAGAGGTCTGGGCCTTGGTCTCCGAGTTTCGAAAATCCGCCGGGAGGCGGGCATTCGACAAGAGATTAGGGCAAGTAAGCTACTAAGGGCGTGCGGTGGATGCCTAGGTGCCAAGAGGCGATGAAGGACGTGGGTGGCTGCGAAAAGCTTCGGGGAGTTGCCAACCAAACGTTGATCCGGAGATGTCCGAATGGGGAAACCCAGCGCGGCGAATAGCTGCGTTACTGCAAACTGAATTCATAGGTTTGCAGAGCAAACCAGGGGAAGTGAAACATCTCAGTACCCTGAGGAAGAGAAAACAATGAGTGATTCCCAAAGTAGTGGCGAGCGAAATGGGAAGAGGCCAAACCAACGTCATGCAAATGGCGGTGGGGTAGCGGGTCCGCGGTAGGACTCTGGAGGGCTAGTGGAAGCGTCCTGGAAAGACGCACCAAAGAGCGTGATAGTCGCGTACACGAAAGCCAACTGGAGCTGAGCGGGTTACCCAAGTAAGACGGGACACGTGCAATCCTGTCTGAATCTGCCGGGACCATCCGGTAAGCCTAAATACTCCTTGGCGACCGATAGTGAACAAGTACCGCGAGGGAAAGGTGAAAAGAACCCCGGTGAGGGGAGTCAAAAGAACCTGAAACCGCATGTCTACAAGCAGTTCGAGCACTACGGCGCAAGCCAGTGCGAGAGCGTACCTTTTGCATCATGATTCGGCGACTTAATATACGTAGCGAGGCTAAGCCGTTAGGTGGAGCCGGAGCGAAAGCGAGTCCGAATAGGGCGCTAAGTTGCGTGTATTATAACCCGAAGCGGGGTGATCTACACATGGCCAGGTTGAAGTGCGGGTAACACCGCATGGAGGACCGAACTCATGAAAGTTGAAAATTTCTGGGATGAGCTGTGTGTAGGGGTGAAAGGCCAATCAAACTCCGTGATAGCTGGTTCTCCCCGAAAGATATTTAGGTATCGGCTCGGGTAATTCAATGCCGGAGGTAGAGCACTGAAACGGCTAGGGGTCTCACCAGATTACCAAACCGTATCAAACTCCGAATGCCGGCAATTGTTATCCCGGGACGCAGTCAGTGGGTGATAACGTCCATTGGCAAGAGGGGAATAACCCAGACCGACAGCTAAGGCCCCCAAATCTAGTCTAAGTGAACACTAGAAAGGATGTGGCAGGTCATTGACAACCAGGAGGTTGGCTTAGAAGCAGCCATCCTTTAAAGAAAGCGTAATAGCTCACTGGTCAAGACAGGCCGCGCCGAAAATGTAACGGGGCTCAAGACTAGTGCCGAAGCTTCGGGTCATGCATGTTTGGCATGCATGGCGGTAGGGGAGCGTCCCAGTTGCAGCGAAGGTGGACTGAAAAGGCCGCTGGAGCGACTGGGAGTGCTGATGCCGAAATGAGTAGCGATAAAGGGGGTGAGAAACCCCCTCGCCGTAAACCCAAGGTTTCCTGGGTCAAGTTAATCTTCCCAGGGTTAGCCGGGTCCTAAGCCGAGGCCGAAAGGCGTAGGTGATGGCAAGCAGGTTAATATTCCTGCGCCATCTTGCAGACGTTGAACTGAGGGAGGACGGAGAAAGCTAGGCGAGCTGACCGGTGGTTGTGTCAGTCTAAAGGCGTAGGGGTGTCGCGTACGAATAAAGGCGCGGCAGTCATCCCCGAGACCCCATGGCGCCCCGCAAGGGGTAAGTCGCTGATGCTCGGCTTCCAAGAAAAGTCCCGCAGGGAGTCTGCAGGGTGTCCGTACCGCAAACCGACACAGGTGGGTGAGGAGAAAATCCTAAGGCGCTTGAGAGAACTCTCCTCCAAGGAACTAGGCAAATTTCCACCGTAACTTCGGAAGAAGGTGGGCCTCTGGTAGGTGTAGGCGTACAGCCGAAGCCGAGAGAGGTTGCAGAGAAATGGCGGTAGCGACTGTTTACCAAAAACACAGGACTCTGCGAAGGCGACAAGCCGACGTATAGGGTCTGACTCCTGCCCGGTGCTGGAAGGTTAAGGGGATTCGTCAGCCGCAAGGCGAAGCGATGATCCGAAGCCCCAGTAAACGGCGGCCGTAACTATAACGGTCCTAAGGTAGCGAAATTCCTTGTCGGGTAAGTTCCGACCTGCACGAATGGAGTAACGACTTCCGCACTGTCTCGGAGAGGGACTCAGCGAAATTGAAATAGCTGTGCCGATGCAGTTTACCCGCAGCAAGACGGAAAGACCCCGTGAACCTTTACTACAACTTGACAGTGACACTAGGGATTGGCTGTGTAGGATAGGTGGGAGCCTTTGAAGCCGGGCCGCTAGGTTCGGTGGAGGCAACGGTGAAATACCACCCTGCTGATTTCTGGTGTCTAACCACGTCTCGTCAGCCGGGACTGGGACACTGTCTGGTGGGTAGTTTGACTGGGGCGGTCGCCTCCCAAAAAGTAACGGAGGCGCGCGATGGTTCCCTCAGCCCGATTGGAAACCGGGCGTCGAGTGCAATGGCATAAGGGAGCTTGACTGCGAGACCGACAGGTCGAGCAGGTGCGAAAGCAGGTCATAGTGATCCGGTGGTCCTGAATGGAAGGGCCATCGCTCAACGGATAAAAGGTACTCCGGGGATAACAGGCTTATCTCCCCCAAGAGTTCACATCGACGGGGAGGTTTGGCACCTCGATGTCGGCTCATCGCATCCTGGGGCTGGAGCAGGTCCCAAGGGTTTGGCTGTTCGCCAATTAAAGCGGTACGCGAGCTGGGTTCAAAACGTCGTGAGACAGTTTGGTCCCTATCTGCTGTGGGCGTAGGATACTTGAGAGGCTCTGACCTTAGTACGAGAGGACCGGGTTGGAGGCACCGCTGGTGTACCAGTTGTCTCGCCAGAGGCATCGCTGGGTAGCCATGTGCCGATTGGATAACCGCTGAAAGCATCTAAGCGGGAAACCGACCTCAAGACCAGGTATCCCGGGCGCAAGCCCCTGAAGACTCGTGGAAGACTACCACGTTGATAGGCTGGGTGTGTAAGCGCGGTAACGCGTTAAGCTAACCAGTACTAATAAGTCGAGAGGCTTACTTCCCCCATTCTCTTGCATGCCCCCTCAAGGGGAGTAAGGGACTCGGGGCCAAGGCCGAGGCCAGGACGCCACGAGCGCGTCCGCCCGGAAGGCAGCTGTTTCAATTGCTTCTTCGACTTCTCGAAGAGGCTTCACTCAAGCAGAAGCTTGCAACTTACCCTTCGTATGCACCGTCATTCGCTTTTCCGGTGGCAATGTCGGAGGGGTCACACCCGTTCCCATCCCGAACACGGAAGTTAAGCCCTCCAGAGCCGATGGTACTCCGCGGGAAACCGCGTGGGAGAGTAGGTCGCTGCCGGATTCTTTTTGAAAGCCCCTGG
>NZ_RAWC01000346.1:0-5541 GCF_003611685.1 Corallococcus sp. CA049B
CCCTGCCCCCCATTGTGCCCACCTCCCGCCCCGCACAGTTCCAAACCTGCACGACTGTCGGACAGGTTTCCGGTGCACAGGTGGACCCGCAGCTCCCGGACCGAACTCCTCAAACTTGTCCGACAGTCGGACAGGTTTCCGCTGTGCCCAGGCGGACCCGCAGCCCCCGGACCGGGCTCCTCTAAACCTGCACGACTGTCGGACAGGTTCCGGCTGCCCAGGCGGACCGGGAGTCCTTGAGCGGAGGTCATCCAAACCGGTCCGACTGTCGGACAGGTTCCGGCTGCCCAGGTGGCCGAAAGCCCCGGGTCGAGGCCCTTCAAACCTGTACGACCGGTCGGACAGGTTTTCCGCTGCCCATTTGGACCAGCAGCCCTCTGCCGAGGTCCTTCAAACTGGTCCGATTGTCGGACAGGTTTTCGCGGCCCAGTCAGACCGGGGACCCGAGCCGAGGCCTGCCAAGCCGGTCCGACTGTCGGACTGGTTTACGCGGCCCAATCAGGCCGGGGCCCCGAGCCGAGGTCCTCCAAGCCGGTCCGATTGTCGGACAGGTTTTCGCGGCCCAGTTAGACCGGGGACCCGAGCCGAGGCCTGCCAAGCCGGTCCGACTGTCGGACAGGTTTTCCGCTGCCCAGGTGGACCGGGTGTCCCCGAGCCGAGGCCCGCCGAGCGGGTCCGACTGTCGGACAGGTTTTCCGCTGCCCAGGTGGACCAGGAGCCCCCGAGCCGAGGTCCTCCAAGCCGGTCCGACTGTCGGACAGGTTCGTGGGGTGCGCCGCTGCCGGGCAGCCCCAGCAGGGTTCTCCCTTCTCCTCCTGTGGACAGCGTGCCTCACAGAGGACCTCGTGCCGTGCGCGTGCTCGCGCGCCCGAGCACGTCGGCTCAGCGCCCCGTGCGACGCCGTGCCCGCGCTCGCGCGGCCTCCAGTGCGGAGTCCACCCCAGCGGGCGGTTTCGGAGGCTCCGGCTTCTGCTCGGCGGGCTCCTCCTGGACGGGTTTGGGCGTTGTCGCGGAGGGCTTCACGTCCGTGCGGGGTGCGGCCTTGGGCTCTCGTGCGCTGGCTTCCTTCACGGGCTTTTCCCGCGCCGCCCGCACTCGCGGCGCGGAGAGGAACCTGCGCACCGCGACCTCCGCCAGCATCGCCGCCAACGCGAACGCGACCAGCCAGGGCGCCAACGCCACGCGGCCCTCCGACTCCGGCGCCTCCGCGAACAGGCCCGTCATCGACAGCCGCTCCTGGCCTCCGCCCACCCCCGCCAGCGCTCGCAGCAGCTTGAGCCCCTCCTTCGCGCTGCCCGGCTCGAACTCCGGCGCGTACGGCAGCGCCACCGGTGGCGCTCTCAACACGCGTCCGCCCCACTTCACCACCGGATGCCAGGTGCCGCTGCCCGTCAGCGGGTACTCGACCACCAGCCGGTCCTCGTCCTCCCAGTGCAGCGGCCTCTCCACGCCAGAGCGTCCATCTCCCGCCAGCAGCACCGCCGTGGGCAGCGCGCCCGGCATCGGCTCGCCCGGCGGCAGGTCCAACGTCACGCGCAGCACGTTGCCCTGGCGCTCCGAGCGCACCACCGCCTCCTCCTTCGGCGTCGGCCGCCCCATCGACCAGCGCACCACCGCCTCCAGCGTCGCCCGCAGCGCGCTCCACTCGCGCAACTCACCCGTGTACCTGCCGTCCACCTCCGCCGTGAGCGCCGCCGTGCGCCCCGCGCCATGCGGCCACAGCGCCAGCACCGGCGCGGCGTTCGTGTCCAACGTGCGCAGTGCCACGTTCGCCCCGGGCTTCAGGTAGGTGAGGTTGTAGCCGCCCACCTGCGGCAGGCCCGTCGTCGGCAGTGGCCCCAGCAGCGGCAGGTCCGGCGCGGCCTCCAGCGACGCGGGCTCGTCCACGAACGTCGCCCTCGCCACCGCGAGCGTCTCCTGGCTGAAGATGCGCGGAAGGCTCATGGCGTCCTCCGCGAAGTAGATGCGCCCGGCGCCGCGCCGGGCCACCTCGCGCAGCAGGTCCGCGTCCGGATCCGTGGGCTTGCCCAGACCGATGACCGACACCGTCACGTTGGCCGCTCGCAGCGCCGCCAGCGTCTCCTGGTAGTCACCCGGCTCCTCGGAGTCCGCCGCGTCCGAGAACAGCACCACGTGCCGCGTGGGCTTTTCACTGCGGAGGATCTCCTTGCTGCCCGCGCGCAGGGCCGTGCCCACGTAGATGCCGCCACCGCCACTGAAGCCTCGCGCCACCTGGTCGAACGGCAGCCCCTTGCTCACCGGACTCAAGGGGAAGATTTCATGCGGCTCCGTGTCCACCATGTGCACGGAGGCTTCGTCGTTCGCGTTGAGCAACGTGAGCGCGGCCGTGACGCCCTCCGCGGCCAACTCCATCTTCGTGCGCCCGTCCGGCACCTGCATGCCCATGGAGCAACTCGAATCCATGAGCACGCTCATCGCCACCGACGCGCGCCGCTGCTCCTCGCGCATCTCCAACGACACAGGCAGCAGTGGCTCCACGGGCGAGCGCCGGTAGCCGCCCTCGCCAAAGCTCGACCGCCCTCCCGTCATCACCAGCCCGCCGCCCGCCTGGTCCACGTAGTCCGCCAGCGCGTTCAACCCCGTCTCGCCCAGCGCGTTGGCGTCCACGTTCTCCAGCACCACCACGCCCACCCCGTCGAGCGCCTCCAGCGACAGATGGAACGGCGCCTTCACCTCCAGCGCCATACCCGTCGCCGCCAGCGCCTTCGCCAGCGTGCCCGAGGGCTGCGCGGTGAGCAGCAGCACGCGCGGCGGCCCCTCCACGCGCAGCACGCCCACGCCCACGTCGTTCTCCGGGACGCCGTCTCCGGGCACCTCCACCGTGAGCCGGTAGTGCACGAGCCCCGGCTCCTCCAGCAGGTCGCGCAGGGGCAGCAGGTTGGGCCCGGGCTTGAAGTCATATGGCCCCTTCACCAGCACCTTCCCGTCGCGCTCCAGGCGCACGGTGCCGGTGACGGCCGAGGTCGCCTGCACCACGGCGGAGAACTGGAACGGCTCGCGCACGGAGACGGTGGCCGGCACGTCCAGCGACACCACGGCCACGTCCAGCGCGGGCTCCGGCCGGGACACCTGCCGGTAGTCCACCGCGATGCCTCGCGCCGCAAGCCGCCGCGTCGCGCCCCGGGCATCCGCGCCCGTGGCCCGGCCGTCGGAGACCACCAGCACCCGGCCCGTGCGCTCGGGAGGAATGAGCGCGCCCGCCGCGTCCAGCGCGGCCGACAGGTCCGACGCCTCCGCGTCCACCGGCCGCGTGAAGCCGCCGAACCGGCCCACCTCCGACAGCGGGGACTCCACCCGCGCCTCGCGGCCGAAGGTGATGACGCCCACGCGGTCGCCCGGCCGGCGCTGGGACTCCACCAGCGAGATGAGCTCCTGCGCCACCCGGTCCACGTCCAACGGCATGGAGCGCGAACGGTCCACCACCACGGCCACGTCGCTGCCCGCGTTCGCCAGCCGCAGCTCCGGTCCGGACAGCGCGCCCACGCCGAGCACCAGCAGCGCCCACCGCAGCGCCATGGGCGGGCCGGGCCTCCGGCCGTAGCGCCACAGGAAGAGACCCAGCGGCAACAGCAGCAGCCACGCCTGGGGAAGGGTGAAGGTCATGCCTTCCTCGTGACGTAGAAGTCCGCCAGCAGCGCGGCCAGCAGCACCAGCAGGGGCCAGCGGGCGCGCTCATGGCCGCTGTTCCCTTCCGAGTCCTCGCCCGCTTCCTTCGCGGCCACGTCCGCGCTGCCCCGGCCACGCAGGTCCGACTCCCGCGCGTCCAGCGCCAGCACCTCCAGCGAGTCCACTTCACGGCCGTCGCGCTCCAGCACGTAACGGCCGGGGCTGGTGGGCGCGGGCAGGCTCAGCGCGCCCGCGCCAAACACGGGCTTGCGGCCCGAAGGGCCTTTCAGCGCATAGCGAGCACCGGCCTCCGTCACCACGGAGAGCGCTTCGCCCAGGTTGAGCTGACGCCGGGGGAAGCCCTCGCGAAGCCTCCGCGCCTCGCGCACCACGTTGCCCAGCAACACGGGCCAGGCGGTGGTCCGCTGGAGGTTGGAGCGCGCCAGGTCCACGTTGAGGTGCAGCCGCCCGCCCTCCTCTTCCGACACGAGCACGGCTTCGCCCGCGGTCATCAACGGACGGCCCGGAGGGTTCGCGCCCGCCGTCCACCGCACGCCCGAAAGCTGTACGTCGTCCATCAGCGTGCTGCCCTTCTCCGTGAAGAACGGTCCCACGAAGGTGCGCAGCGGTCCTTCCGCGCCCAGCGCCACACGGGCCTCCGCGCGAGCGGGGCCGACGGACAGCACCGGCGCGCTGGGAACAGCAGGGCCGCGCGCCACATCGGGAGACACCGCCAGGAAGCGCTCCAGCGCCTGCCTCGACGCGGGCGACAGGCCCTCCGTCAGCCCCACGGCCACCGGCATCACGGGAGACGGAGGCAGGCGCACATGTCCGTCCTCGGGCAGCGCGTCGTCTGGCAGTGATACCTCCACGTCCCCGGCCTCGCGGAACGTGAGGCGCACGGTCGCGGCGCCCTCTTCCGGCAATGTGATGCGCTCCGTGCGTTCGGTGCCTTCACGCGCGCCCGGTCCGGGTGCCGCGCGCACGCGTGCTTCAATCTCTGAGGGCCCCGCCCCGAAGCGAGCGACCCGCAGGGTCACCGTGGCCCGGCCACCCTCGTCGCGCCGCTGCGCGGAGACCACCGCCACGTTGCCCTGGGAGTGGCCCAGCGCCGTCCAGCGCACGGAGGGCGGTACGGTCGTGTCCTCGGAGGGCGGCGCGTCGGTGAAGAAGTGCACGCGCTTGCCCGGGCCAGCCAGCTCCTGCGCCCACAGGAGCGAAGCCGTGACGTCATGGTCCGGCCCCCGCGCCTCGAAGGACTCCAGCGCGCCCAGGGCCCGCGATGCATCGGCTTCCGGTCCAGCGAGGACCCGGGGCGCCACACCGCTCGCGAGCACCGTGACGTGCGTCGCGCGCTCCGACTCCACGCGCTTCGCGGCTTCCGTGCGCACGCGCTCCAGCACCGTCTTGCCCTCCGGAGTCCGCGCGGACATGGACAGGCTGCCGTCCACGACGAGCACCAGGTGACGGCGCCGAGCGCTCTCCCCCAGCCGCACGTCCGCCAGGTACAGCGCGGCGGCCAGCACGGCGAGCGCCTCCAACAGCAGAGACGCCTCACGCGTGAAGCGCTCCCACCGGGGCCCGCCCTCCGCGCGAGGCCGCGGCGTGCGCCACAGGAACAACGCGCTCACCACCACCGGCTTCTGCCGGCGGCGCAGGAAGTACGCCGCGACCAACGGCACCAACGCGCCCAGCGCCAGCAGCCCCCAGGGAAAACCGAAGCTCACGCCCCGCCTCCCGCGACGCACCGCACGCGAGCGCGTGCGCCATCGCTCCAGCCGGAGCCCCACACCCCGCGCGCCATGCTGTTCGCCCCCAGGCTCACGCCCCGCCTCCCGCGACGCACCGCACGCGAGCGCGTGCGCCATCGCTCCAGCCGGAGCCCCACACCCCGCGCGCCATGCTGTTCGCCCC
>NZ_RAWC01000347.1:0-5521 GCF_003611685.1 Corallococcus sp. CA049B
GCAGTGACGAGGCGAGCAGCAGCGCAACGGGGAGCATCGAGGTTCCTTGGGTGAGGCAGGTGCGGCAGCGGACCTGCAAGGGAGCGTGAAAGTGCCGGCTCCCTTTCCGGCGCGAACTTCTTAGCGCCGCGGGACAGGGAGCGTCTTCACCTTCTAGGCTCGAAATGCGGTCCCTTCCTGGACCCGGTATGTGAGGACCCGCCCTTGAGGCCCACCCTGCTCGCGCTGCTGTTCGTGTTGGTGTCCTGGCCCGCCGTCGCTCCGGCGGCACAGAAGGTCACCGTTCCGGTGGATGTGGGCGTGGGGCCGGCGGTGTTCGTGTTCTCCGGTCCCATCGCGGACGACCAGCTGCTGCACACGGGGCTGAAGCTGTCGGTGGACGCGGTGCTGGACAAGGAGTGGCTGCGCAAGAACCAGCGCGCGATTCCCGCGCGCTACCGGAAGCAGGCGAAGCAGATGGACGAGATCCGCATCTCGCCGTCCATCTTCATCCCGGACTCGTTCATCATCTCGCCGAAGTATCGCGACACGGGGATGTACGGCGTGACGTTCAAGCCGCTGGGGCTGGGGGTGCCACTGTCGTCCAGTCCGGTGCGCTTCAAGCTGGGCGTGGGGCTGGTGTTGACGTACGCGTACATCTTCTCCGACACGCTGCCGGACACGCACCTCCTGCGGCCCGGAGCGAGCCTGGGCGCGGACCTGGAGTTCCAGCTGGCGAAGAGCTTCCTGGTCAGCGTGGGCTGGGAGTCCACGTTCTACGTGCCGCAGGAGCTGGGCGGGCTGGGGCTGCCGGACTCGCTGGGGGACGGCATCTTCCACGTGGGGCAGGCGTACCTGCAGCTGCATTTCCGGTTCCCGTACACCACGACGCTGTAGGGCTCGCGCGAGGGCGGGGCACGTGTCTAGCGTGCCCGGCACCATGTCACTCGTCCTCGCCACCGACGCGCAGAAGGCGCAGCGCGACGCCGTCACCCATGCCGCGTGGGGTTCGCCCCTGAGCGTGCCGCAGTACCAGGAGCGCGAAGCGCGGCTGCGCGCGCACCCGTGGAGCCGCGAGGGCATGAACACGTGGCTGTGGTTGGCGGACGACGGCCGGGTGCTGGCGTCGTGCGAGACCTTCCACACGGACAGCTTCCTGCGGAGCGCGGACGGACAGCTGACGCAAGGGGACAGCTACGCCATCGCCAGCGTGTACACGGAGGAGCACCTGCGCGGGCGGGGACACGCCACCCGGTTGATGGACGCCGTCGCCGCGGAATTGGAGCGGGTGGCGCCGCGTCCGCACTCGGTGGTCCTGTTCTCCGACGTCGGGGCGCCGCTGTATCGCCGGTCGGGCTACGTGGAGGTGCCCGCGTGGGACTGGCACCTGGACGCGGCGGAGGCACCGGGGGGACGGCCCGTGGACGGAGGCCTCCAGGAGACGGACGTGGCGGGGGCGCTCGCGCGGATGCGCCAGCCGGACGTGCCCTTCTTCCTGTGGCCTGGCGCCGCGCAGGTGGACTGGCACCTGGAGCGGGAGCGCATCTACGCGGACCTGCTCGCGCGGCCCCGGCCCCGGACGTGCGGCGCGGTGGTGGGCGAGTCCACCGCGCTGTGGACGATGAACGCGCGCTACGGCGAGCTGGTGGTGCTGATGCTGGATGCGCGGGACGCCTCCGCGGCGGAGGTGCTGCTCACGGAGGCGCGCCGCGTGGCGCACCAGGCGGGGCTCAAGCGCGTGGTGTGGTGGGAGGAGCCCGCGACGGCGTCACTGCTTGGCGGGGTCCCCGGGGCGGTGCGCGTGCAGCGGGACGGGTCGCTGCCCATGCTGCGTCCGCTGCGCCCGGGGCTGCCTTCCGCGCCGGAGGTCCCCTTCCCTCGCGCCCTGTGGGTGTGAGCTTCGCGGCCAGGGCGGCGGTCTGGCTTCCTGCCGCCGGCCTGGTGGGAACGGAGGCATCCGCCTCCACCGGATGTGTCAGGCGGCGACAGGTCCCCTAGGATGCGCCCCATGGCCGAGCGAAGGCGCATCATCGAGGGAACCTGGAACTGCACGTCCTGCGGCGCCAAGAACATCCCCGCCCGTCACAAGAACTGCCCCTCCTGCAACAACCCGCGGGAGCTGAGCGGCAAGGAGTCCGAGTTCGATTTCGGTGACGTGGACGCGGCCTCCGGCAGGTCCACCCGCGAGGGTGTCTCCGACGAACAGGCCCTGGACCTGGCCGGGGCCGGCGAGGACTGGTTCTGCGCCTACTGCGGCGCCGCGAACAGGGGCGACGGCAAGCGCTGCCGGCAGTGCTCCGCCGAACGGGGCTCGGATGCGAAGGCCGCGCCGCTCGCGGACCTGGGCCCCAAGGTGCCACCCAAGCCCGCGCCCAAGCCCCGCCGCTTCGGGAAGGTGGCGCTCATCGTGGTGGGCATCCTGAGCTCGTGCTGCCTGGGCACCTGCGCGGTGGGCATCTGGGGCAACATGAAGCATGAGCTCAAGGGCGAGGTGGTGGCCACGAGCTGGCGCCGCGCGCTGGTGCAGGAGCGCTTCGTCCCGGAGACGCGCACGGGCTGGCGGGACGAGCTGAGCACCACCTCGCCGCGCATGCCGGTGAACGGCGCGGGCGAGGTCGCGGGCGTGACGAACATCCGCGACTGCGTGTCCCGCCAGCGCGGCACCCGCCGGGTGGCGGACGGCACCCAGCGCGTCTGCCGGACGAAGACGCGCAAGGTGGCCTGCGGCACCGAGGAGAAGTGCACCCGCCGCGACAAGGGCAACGGCTTCGCCGAAGAGGTCTGTCACGACGTGACGAAGTACTGCAACGAGTCCTACGAGGACTGCGATACGGAGACGCGCTACCGCAACGAGCCCGTCTACGCGCAGCAGTGCGCCTACGACACGTACGTGTGGAAGCCGGTGGACACGCGCGAGCTCAAGGGCACGGAGGGGCCGCCGCGCTGGCCGGAGCTCACCGCCGGGACGAACGAGCGGGTGCGGCGCGAGGAGGACTACACCGTGCTCGTGCGCTACGACGACGACGGCGTGAAGCAGCACGAGGTGAAGCCCACGCGCGAGGACGAGTTCGTCGCGTGGAAGAAGGGTCAGGGCGTCACGCTCACGGTGACGAACCTGGGCAAGGTGGAGCAGGCCGTCCGCCGCTGAAGCAGCACCGCCCGAGGAGTCTCATGGAGTGCACCTGCTGTGGCGCCTGCTGCGTGGCGCCGGACATCGCCGCGCTGGACAAGCCGCTGGGGCTGCGGTGCCCGCACCTGGGCGCGGACAACCTGTGCACCGTGTACGAGCGGCGGCCCCAGGTGTGCCGGGACTACGCGGCGGACGAGGTGTGCCGCCGCATCGAGGCCCCCACGTTGGAAGAACGCGTGAACAACTACCTGGCGCTGTTCCAGCTCACCGCGGAGGCGGAGGCCGTGCGCAAGTCCGGCTGCGCCTCCATGCGGATGGCGCGCGCCCTCAGGGAGCGGAAGTGAACTTCCAGCCCACCGAGCCGTTCGTTCCCGCGCCGGGCCTTCGCGGCGCGCATGCGCAGACCATCTACGCGTCGCTCGTGCGCCCCACGCGCGTGCCGCCCCTGCGCAGGGAGCGGAGGGATCTGCCGGACGGGGACTTCGTCGACCTGGACACCTTCGACGGGCCGAAGGGCGCGCCGCACGTGGTGGTGCTGCACGGCCTGGAGGGGTCCTCGCAGGCGGGCTACGTCACGGAGGTGCTGCGGGGCGCGGCGAAGCGCGGCTGGGGCGCCACGGCGATCAACTTCCGCTCGTGCAGCGGGGAGCCGAACCGGCTGGCCCGGGCGTACCACTCCGGCGACACGGCGGACACGCTGCTGGTGATGGCGGACGTGCGCGAGCGCATCACCGGGCCCATGCTCGCGGTGGGCTTCTCCCTGGGCGCCAACGTGCTGTGCCGGCTGCTGGAGGAGACGGGCGAGCAGGCGCCGGTGGTGGCCGCCGCGTCCATCAGCGCGCCGTACGACCTGGACGCGTGCTGCCGCAAGCTGGATGGCGGCAGCGGCTACCACTGGCTCTACCGCGAGCGGTTCCTGCGCACGCTCAAGAGCAAGGCCCGCGCGAAGCTGCGGCGGTTCCCGGGCGCGTTCGACGGGACGCGCATGGAGGCGGCGCGCACCATCCGGGGCTATGACGACGTGGTCACCGGGCCGCTGCATGGCTTCCGGGACGCGGAGCACTACTACCGGGAGGCGTCGTCGGGGCCCAGGCTCGCGGACATCCGCCGGCCCACGCTGCTCTTGAGCTCCGCGGATGATCCGATGCTGGAGGCGCCGGTGATTCCGCCTTCCGCGCGGGACAACCCGTTCCTCAGCGTGGTGCTCACCGAACAGGGCGGCCACGTGGGCTTCGTCGCGGGCCGCGTGCACCGCCCGTACTTCTGGGCGGAGGCGCAGGCGCTCGCGTTCTTCGAGCGGGTGCTCGCCCGCTGATCAACCGAAGAAGAAGGTGAGGCCGAGTTTTCCCGACGGCTGCACCTTGCGCATCATCCACGACTGCGTCTCCACGGGAGACAGCGAGTCGCGGAAGGGCTCGTCCAGCTTCTGGAGGCTGGGGACGTCCATCTCCATGAAGCTCATGCCGCCGCGCACGAAGAAGCTGAGGCGCCGGGTGGCGTTGAACTCCAGGCCCACGTGCGTGCTGATGTACGTGTAGCCCACGCGCTCCATGGAGGAGGTGGGCAGCTGCGTGCTGTCCGCCAGCCGCCGGTTCAAGGTCTTCGTGCTCGCGGCCTGCGCGTGTCCGAACTCCCATGAGAACGAGGGAGAGAGCTTGCCCTTCAGCGGGAGCAGCGTGAGTCCCGCGCGCAAGGCGCCTCGCAGACCGTTGTGCGCGCCGCCGAGGTGGATGCGCAGGTGCTGCGAAGGCCGGAGGACGCCGGAGAGTCCTGCGCCTTCGGGCATGCCCGCGTCGAGCATCAGACCGAAGGGCGCCAGCCGCTCCGGATCATTGCTCATCCGCCGACGGCCTTCCATCTGTGGTGCCTGCACCTGGGGTGACTGCACCTGCGGTGTTGATTGGGCCATGGCCGTGTGAGCCGCCAGGGCCGCTACCGCCGCGGTGACGATGGACACCGCTCCCATGAGGATTCTCCCCGTTCCAGACATCGCGGCCACGCGCGATGAGATTTGCGAGGTACGCCGGATCCCGGGAGCACCTGCCCTCCGAGACCCGGCTGCGTGTTGCTCCCCCCGACCCGCCACTCCACTCCCGCCACTGCCACACGTCCGGTGCTGACTGTCGCGTCGCCTGGATGCCGCCGCCGGCTGGATCGCGAAGCTCTCGCACCGCCACGTCTTGATTCACGGCCCTTCACGTCTCCCGTCCGGCGACCTCGACCGCCTTTGCCGGACTCCCCCAAACTGCGCACTGCTCCGTCCCACCGCCCAGCCCCATCCCGCGACCTGCTTGCTGCCCTGCTCGACCGCGCTGCCTGCTGCCCCCGGTGCCGCGCGATGCGAGGTGATGCGCACTGCCCTGATCCGCCGTGCTGCTTGTGCTCCGTGCTGCCCCGTCCTGCGTGCTGCCC
>NZ_RAWC01000348.1:0-5469 GCF_003611685.1 Corallococcus sp. CA049B
GAGCGGGCGGGAGGCGAGGACTGCCTGCGGGAGGACGGCGAGCGGCGGACCGCGGGCGTCTTCTCGGGGGCCTCTTCGGGAGGCAGGGACGGCACGCGGGAGATGGCCGTCTCGCCGTCGTTCAGCAGGGCCTGCGGCGCGGTGTGGGGCTGGGTGACGCGGAGGCTGTCCTGCGTGGCGGACCGTGAAGGCCGGGGACGGGAGTCCTCGGCGCTGGTGTTCGAGGCGTCGCGAGGAGGGCGGGGACGCGAGTCTTCCGCGCCGTTGTTCGAGGCATCGCGGCCCGACCGGGCACGCGCAGCGTCGGAGGAGCTGTTCGCGGCATCGCGAAGAGGACGGGCACGCGCGTCGTCGGTGGATCCATTCGCGGCATCGCGGCCAGAACGGGCACGCGCATCCTCGGTGGATCCATTGGCGGCATCGCGAAGAGGACGGGGACGGGAATCCTCACCGGACGCACTGAAGGCCTCACGCGGCGGTTTGGGCCGAGCCTCCTCGGGAGGCGCGTTGAAGGCTTCACGCGGCGGACGGGGCCGCGCGTCCTCGGCGGATCCATGGGCCGCATCACGGCCACCGCGCGAACGCGGATCCTCGGAGCCATTGGCGGAGTCCCGCGCGGAGCGCTGCCGTGCATCGTCCGAGGCTCCCTCCCGGGCGGACCGGGCTCGGCCTTCCTCGGACTCCCGTCCCCCTCGGGCCCGAGGCTCGTCGGGCGGCGGCACGAATGACGGCGGCTCCTTCGCATGCCGCGCCTTCGGGTCCTCGGCAGGCTGCGCGCCCATGCGCGACAGCGGCGTGAGGATGGTCTCCCCTTCGGCATAGCCGGGGGACGCCGTCACGGGCGCCGTGATGCGCAGCGACGAATCCAGCATCACCGGAGGCAGGGCCGGCTGGGTGCGCACGCCCGGTTCGGAATCATCGGGCTGCGCGGACAGCTCATTCGTGGGCGGAGGCGGCCGGAGCGTCTCCGTGGGAGGCGACACCCGGCGGGAGGACGGCTGCGCCGCGGGCTTGCGGACCGCCAGCTCCTCCGTCGTGTTGCGGCGCCCAGCAGGAGCCGGCGGAGCCTTCGCCGGAGCGGGAGCCTTGGCAGGCGCCGCGGGCGCGCGAGGCGGCGGCGCGCTCGCGGGCGGAAGCGTGGCCGGCTCCGGGACGTCCCCACCCCGGGCGAGCACCTGCGCCACCTGCGTCTCGCTGGAGGTGCCGTCCCCGGACGACTGCCCGCTCATGAGCAGCAGGCGGGTCTGGTCGCGGCGCTCGGCGAACAGCCGCAGCATCAATTCGCTGCTCTGTTCGGGGTGCCAGATGCGCTGGCCCACGGCGCGCTCGATGGCGCGGGCGAACTCCAGCGTGGTGCCGTAGCGGTCCTCGCGCCGCTTCGCGAGCGCCTTGAGGACGATGGCGTCCAGCTCCGGCGGCACTTCCTTGTTCACGCGCGAGGGCGGAGGCACGTCGCCGCTCAGCACGGCGTTCATCATGGCTTCGGCGCTCTTCGCGTAGAAGAGGCGCATGCCGGTGAGGCACTCGTGCAGCACCACGCCCAGGCTGAACAGGTCGCTGCGGGCGTCCAGCGGGTCGCCCATGATCTGTTCCGGGGACATGTAGCCGCTGGTGCCCTTCACCATGCCCACGGCGGTGCGGCCCGCGCGCGCCAGGCTCTTGGCGATGCCGAAGTCGAGCAGCTTGGTGACGCCCTCGTACGTCACCATGATGTTCTTCTCGGCGACGTCGCGGTGGACGACGGGCGAGGGCCGGCCCAGCGGGTCGGTGAAGCTGTGCGCGTAGTTGAGCGCCACGGCCGTGTCGCGCACGGCCATCAGGCTCAGGCCCATGGGGATGGGCTCATGGGCGGTGCGGCACGCGCGGGCCACCTCCACCAGCGTGGCGCCCGGGACGAACTCCATGGCGAGGAACAGCTCGCCGTCCGCCACGTCCAGGTCGTACACGTGGGCGATGTGCGGGTGGTTGAACGCGGCCGTGACCTTGGCCTCGTCCAGGAACATCCGGACGAACTCCTCCTCGCCGCGGATGTCGGGGAGGATCTGCTTCAGCACGACCATCTTGCGGAAGCCGGCCGCGCCCTTCTGGGCCGCGAGGAAAATCTCCGCCATCCCGCCTGTCGACAGGCGGCAGAGCACCTCGTACTTGCCCAGCACCCGGCCACGGAACCCGTCCGGGGTGAGCGTCAGCGTCGTCCCAGCCATTGAAGGGGTCCGACTCTACACCGGGGCAGGCACCGGCAGGAAAGGCCCGGGACCCCGTTTCTGGCCGGATGCCAGGGGTTATGGGGATGCGCCTCCGTCCGGGTGAGGACGGGGTTTCCAGGCCGGAGGCGCGCGAACGGTCCGACATCTCCCCGCTGACCCGTGACGTGGGCTACGACGGCACCGACATGGACACCTCCGCTTCCCCGCGCACCGTCACCGGCCGCGTCGACGTGCATCCCCGTGGCTTCGGCTTCCTCACCGTGCAGAAGCCCGGCACCCCGGAGGTGCTGTCCGCCTTCATTCCTCCTCCGGACCTGAACCCCCTCTTCGCGGGTGACGTCGTCTCCGCCACCGTGACCGCGTCCGGCGAGGGCCGGTGGACCGCGTCCGGCCTGTCGCTCGTGGAGCGCACCCGCACCGTCGTCTACGGCGAGGTCGTGTCGCGCAAGGGCGCCTTCTTCCTGCGCATCGACAAGGAGGTCTCCAACACCGACTGGCCCCTGGACCCGGGCACCACCCCCGTCCAGCACAACGACGCCGTCGTCGCCCGTATCGCGGACGGCAAGGTCGTCCTCCTCTACCGCCTGGAGCCCGGAGCGGACCGCTCCCTGGAGCGGGTCATCGCCCGTCACGGCCTCCACCGGGACTTCCCCGCGGAGGTCGTCCAGGAAGCCCTCCGCGCGAAGGAGACCCCCCACGCCCTGGGCGGCGCCCGGCGCGACCTGCGCTCCATCCCCACCGTCACCGTGGACGCGCCGTCCACCCGCGACATCGACGACGCCATCTCCGTGCTGCCCGCGGGCCCTGACGGCGCCGTGCGCCTGCTCGTGTCCATCGCGGACGTGAGCGAGTCCGTGAAGGAGAACACCCCCCTGGACCTGGAGGCCCGCGCCCGCGCCACCAGCGTGTACCTGGCCGGCCGCGTGCTCCCCATGCTCCCGGAGGAGCTGTCCGCGCACTGGCTCAGCCTGGTGCCCAATGAGGAGCGCCACTGTCTCACCGTCGAATTGCGCATCGACCCCGACGGCCGCGTCACCTCCGCGGATGTCTATGAAAGCCTCATCCGCTCCTGGGCGCGGCTGAACTACGACGAGGTCGCGGCCTTCCTCGACGACAACTCCATCTCTCCCGCCATGGGGCCCGTGCGTGAGGCCATGCCCTGGTTCCGTCTGGCATCCGCGCGGCTCGCGGTGTCGCGCGCGGCCCGAGGCGGCATGACCATGTCCCGCGACGAGGCGCGCTTCACCTTCGACACAGCCACCGGCGCCGTGTCCGGGCTGGCCGGGGAGAAGGACACCTCCGCGCACAACATGATTGAGCGCTTCATGGTCGCGGCCAATGAGGCCATCGCCACCTGGCTGATGACCCGTGGCGTGCCCACCGTGTATCGCGTGCATGAGCAGCCGGATCCGCAGCGCGTGGCGGACGTGAACGCGTTCGCGTTGCACTCGGGGTTCGCGGCGGGCTTTGGCACGCAGATCACCCCGCTGGCCCTGGCCGCGTTCGACCGGCAGATCTCCGGAGCGAAGGCGGAGCCCGCGCTGCGCTCCGTGCTGCGCCGTTCGCTGGGTCCGTCCCGCTACACGGTGAAGCCCGGCCCGCACTTCGGACTGGCGGCGCCGCTGTACCTGCACTTCACGTCGCCCATCCGCCGGTACGCGGACCTCGCCGTGCATCGGCTCATCAAGGCGTACCTCCACGGCCGGCGCGACTTCGTGCACGAGGACCCGGAGATTGAAAAGCTCTCCCAGCACATCAACGTGCGAGCCCGCTCCGCCAACCGCGCGGAGGGGGACCGCCACCACGAGCTGGAGGCGCGCTTCATGTCCACGCGCATCGGACAGCAGTTCCCCGCGCGCATCGTGCGCGTGAAGCCCTTCGGCCTCGTCGCGCAGCTGGATGGCATGTGGGTGGAGGGCATGGTGCCGGCGGAAGGACTCGCGGGCGGTCCCTACCGTCCGGACACGCGGGAGCTGTCCATGGTGGGCAAGACGCGGACCTTCACCGTGGGCATGCCCATCAACGTGAAGGTCGTCTCCACGGATGAGCAACTGGGTCGGGTGGAGTTCGCCCTGGTGGAGTAGGCCGTTCACCTTGAGGATGAGCCATGAGTGAATCGACAGACCCTGGCTTTCATGGCGCCTGTACGTGGGATGTTTTGGATGAAGGCCCCGGCGCGCAGAACTCTCCGCGGCATTTCTTCCCCGGAAACACAGCCGCAGGACAGGATGGTCTGCTGGTACGTGTCACGCCAGCAGAGGGTGCACCCTGGCTGGGGATGTTCGCGCGCGGGAAGCTGGGAAACGGAGTCAGCGGTGTCCTCGCCATGCCGGACCCAGAGAAGCTCTGTGTCGTGTCGCGAGGCGCGGGCTACCTCGTCACGGCGCGCGACCCCAGTGCCTGGGAAGCAGTCCAGGTAATGCCCGTGACGGACGTCCGCGCCGTGCCTTCAGCTGGAGTCGTGGTGTTCGCGGACTTCACCGAAATGGTGGCCTACGGCGCGGAAGGCCTGCGGTGGCGGACGAAGCGGCTGTCATGGGATGGCTTGAAGATCATCCAGGTGACGGAGCGCTCCATCATCGGTGAGTACTGGGACATGCGGACGGAGATGATGCAGACGTTCGAGGTCGACCTCTCCAGCGGCGCCCAGAAGGGCGGCGTGGATGAGTGAGGGCCTGAGCGGCGTGTTTTCGATTCCTGACGAGCTTGAGCTCTTGGAGTTCTTCTGCGCGGACCCGGTTGAACGGTCCGTCGAGGATGGCTACTGGTGCTACGAGGTCACGGACCGCCGTGGCGTCAGATTGCGGCTCTCATTCAATCTCTTCGAGCGATCGGTACAAACGGCCCTCCAGGTCATGGACTCGCCGCTGATCACCGTCTCCCATGAAGGAGCGGAGTCAATGACAGTCGCGGGCCAGACAATGACATGCCGCTTTTCGTATAAAGGAAGCGATGCCCGGCTGGTGTTGCGCCTGGGCGATTCAATCCAGCTGGATTGGTCAAGCCTTCGCAAAGAGTGACAAGGCCACGATGATCTCAGAGACGAGCAAGGCCTGGATTCAGGCCGGGAAGATCCTCGCGGAGAATCCAGGGGCCCAGGTCCGTTGCCCGGAGAAGGGAGACGGCTTCCTCACCGGTAAGCGTTCAGGGGGCTTGGCGACCGCGAGCGTGAGATGGATTCAGGTTCCGGGCAGCAGCGATGGTGCGGGAGTGCCGTGGAGATGGGCTTCAAGGGACGCAGTGAGAGCGTCGAGCACGTTGC
>NZ_RAWC01000349.1:0-5407 GCF_003611685.1 Corallococcus sp. CA049B
TTCTCCGGGCGCACCTCCGACGTCACGGGGCAGCAGGACTCCTCCGCCCATTCCTCTTCACGGTCCAGGCACACCGCCTGCGCGCTGAAGGCGGGCAGTGATTCCAGCAGGTGCGAGTGCGCTACCAGTGCCGGCCCCTGCGCGTCCTCCAGCAGCCACCCCAGTCGCTCCTTCGGGTAGCTCGGGTCCAACGGCACGTACGCGCCGCCGGCCTTCAGGATGCCCAGCGTGCCCACCACCACGTCCGCCGTGCGCTCCACGCACAGGCCCACGCGTGACTCCGGGCCCACGCCCAGCTTGCGCAGCCGGTGCGCCAACTGGTTCGCCTTCGCCTCCACCTCCCGGTACGTCAGCCGCTGCTTGCCGCTCACCACCGCCACGGCATCCGGCGTCCGCTTCGCCTGCGCTTCGAAGAGGTGCGGAATCGTCGCGTCGCGCGCGTACTCCGCCTGCTGCTGGTTCCACGTCACCAGCACCTGCTGGCGCTCCGCCTCCGTCAGCATGGGCAGCCGGCCCACTGCTTCCTCCGGCTTCGCGACCACGCTCTCCAACAGCACCCGCAGGTGCTCCACCATCCGGCGCACGGTCGCCGCCTCGAACAACTCGGTGCTGTACTCCACGCCCCCGCTCAAGCCCCTCGCCGTCTCCGTGAAGAAGAGGCTCACGTCGAACTTCGATGTGCGGCCTTCGAAGTCCACCGGCTTGAGCACCAGGCCGGGGAGCTTGGACTCCTCGGTGGGCACGTTCTGGAGCGACATCAACGTCTGGAACAGGGGCGTGTGGCTGAGGCTGCGCTCCGGCTGCAACGCCTCCACCAGCTTCTCGAACGGCACCTCCTGGTGCTCGTACGCGCCCAGCACCGTGCCTCTCACCTGCTTAAGCAGCTCACGGAAGGACGCCTCCCCGTCCACCTGGGCACGCAGCACCAGCGTGTTGACGAAGAAGCCGATGAGCCCCTCCAGCTCCGAGCGCGTCCGCCCCGCGATGGGCGAACCCACGCTGATGTCCGTCTGACCGCTGTAGCGCGACAGCAGCACCTGCCACCCGGCCAGCAGCACCATGAAGAGCGACGCGCCCTCCTTCTGGGCCAGCGCGCTCAGCTTCTGGGACAGCTCCAGCGGCAGCATGAAGCCCAGCGTCGTTCCGGCGTTGGTGCGCACCGCCGGACGCGGACGGTCCGTGGGCAACTCCAGCACCGGCGGCGCTCCCGTCAACGACTGCTTCCAGTAGTCCACCTCCTGCTGGAGCGTCGCCCCCTTCAACCAGTCACGCTGCCACGCCGCGTAGTCCGCGTACTGCACCGGCAGCTCCGGCAGCGTCCACGCCTGTCCCCGCGCCAGCGCGCTGTACAGCGTGCCCAGCTCGCGGAGCAGGACCCCCACGGACCAGCCGTCGGACACGGCGTGGTGCATCGTGAGCACCAGCAGGTGGTCGCGCGCGTCCAGGCGCAGCAGCAGCGTCCGCAGCAGCGGGCCCCGCATCAGGTCGAAGGGCTTCGCCATCTCCTCCAGCACCCGCTGCCGGGCCTCGTCCTCTCGCACGGCCCCGGACGTCGACAGGTCCACGGTGCTCAGCGGCACGTCCACGGACGCGTGGATGCGCTGGACGGGCTGGCCCGACTCCTCCTCGAAAGTCGTGCGCAGGGCTTCGTGCCGTTGCACGAGCACCCGCAGCGACTGCTCCAGCGCCGCGGCGTCCAGGTCGCCCTCCAGCCGCACCACGCCAGGCACGTTGTAGAGCGGGCTGCCCGGCTCCAACTGGTCGATGAACCACAGCCGCTGCTGCGCGAAGGACAGCGGCAGCGACGCCGGACGCACCCCGGCGCGCAGCATGGGCACGCCGGAGCGCCCCAGCTGCGCGAGCCGTTGCGCCAACGCCTCCACCGTGGGCGCCTCGAACAGCAGGCGCAACGGCATCTCCACGCCCAGCGACGTGCGCAACCGCGACACCACCTGCGTCGCGAGCAGCGAGTGTCCGCCCAGCGCGAAGAAGTTGTCCTTCACGCCGACCCGCGGAACCCGCAGCACCTCCGCCCAGATGGCCGCGAGCTTCGCCTCCGTCACCGTGCGCGGGGCCACGTAGGCGTCGGCCCCATTCGCGGCCTCCGGCTCCGGCAGCGCCCGGCGGTCCACCTTGCCGTTCGCGTTGAGCGGCAGGGCGTCCAGCACCATCAGCGCCGAGGGGATCATGTACTCGGGCATCCCCTGGCGCAGGCCCGTGCGCAGCATCTCCACGTCCAGCGCGTGGCCTTCCTTCGCCACGACGTAGCCGACGAGCCGCTTGTCCGCGCCGTCGCCCCGCACCAGCACCACGGCCTCACTGACGCCCGGCTGCTGCGCGAGCGCGGTCTCGACCTCGCCCAGTTCGATGCGGAAGCCGCGCACCTTCACCTGGAAGTCCAGGCGGCCCAGGTACTCCAGCTCGCCCGTGGCCAGCCAGCGGACGCGGTCGCCCGTGCGGTAGATCCGTCCGCCCGGCTGCGCGCCCAGGCTGTCCGGGATGAAGCGGTCCGCCGACAGCTCGGGCCGCTCCAGGTAGCCACGCGCGAGCCCCGCGCCGCCGATGAACAGCTCGCCCGGCACACCCACGGGGACGGGCTGGAGCTCGGGGTCCAGCACGTAGCCCCGCAGGTTGGCCATGGGCCGCCCCAGCACCGGGCGCGGCGTGTCCGCCACGATGGGGCGCGCGGTGGCGTCCACCGTGCACTCGGTGGGGCCATACACGTTGAAGCCCTTGAGGCCCGGGAGCGCCGCGAGCCGCGCCCACAGCGCCTCGTCCACCGCTTCGCCGCCCACGAGGACGCGCATGGGCCGTCGCGTGCCGAGTCCTTCGTCCAGCAGCAGGCGCAGGTGCGCGGGCGTGCAGTCGAGCACGTCCACCTGCTGCGCCTCCAGCCACGCCGCCGTGCGGGCCACGTCCTCGCGCACGTCCGCTGGCACGATGCACAGCGCGTGGCCGTCCGCCAGCTGCACCAACTGCTGCACCGACGCGTCGAAGGCCAGCGGCGCGTTGAAGCTCACCCGCACCGGCTCGGTGACTCCGGCGAACGTCGTCACCTTGTGCGCGGCGCGCAGGTTCATCATCGACGCGTGCTGCACCATCACGCCCTTGGGGCGGCCCGTGCTACCCGACGTGTAGATGATGTACGCCAGGTGCGTCGGGAGGCTCACGCGGGCCGGGTTCTCCCGCGGCTGCCGCGCCAGCTCCTCCAGCGGACCGGCGTCATCCAGGCACAGCACCTCCAGCCCCTCCGGGAGCGCCCCGGCGAGCCGCCGCTGGGTGAGCACCCAGCGCGCGTCGCAGTCCTTCGCCAGCCAGCCCAGCCGTTCGGAGGGCCAGGCGGGATCCAACGGCACGTAGGCGCCGCCGGCCTTCATCACGCCCAGCGCGGCGACCATCATCTCCACCGAGCGCTCCACGAAGAGCGCCACGCGCACCTCCGGCCCCACCCCGCGCTGGCGCAGCCAGTGGGCGAGCTGGTTGGCGCGCGCGTTGAGCTGCGCGAAGTCCAGTTGGCGCGTCCCATCCAGCACGGCGAGCGCCTCCGGCCTGAGCGCCGCCTGCGTCTCCACGCACTCGTGGAAGCAGCCATCCCAGTCCACGGCCAGGGCCGTGTCGTTCCAGGCGGAGACCACCTGGGCGCGCTCGGCGGCGGTCAGCAGGGGCAGGCGGGACACGCGCGTATCCGGGCGCTCCACCGCGCCTTCCAGCAGCGTGAGCAGGTGCGAGACCGTCCGCTGGAGGGTGCCCGCGTCGAACAGCTCCGTGCTGTACTCCAGCGTGCCGGAGATGCCGTGAGGCACCTCCACGAACGTCACGCTCAAGTCGAACTTCGCGATGGGGCTCTCCACGTTCACCGGCTGGAGCGCCAGGTCCGGCAGCCGCAGCTCACCCAGCGGCATGTTCTGCAGGGCGAGCATCGTCTGGAAGAGCGGCGTGTGGCTGCGGCTGCGCTCCGGCTGGAGGACCTCCACCAGCTTCTCGAATGGGACCTCCTGGTGCTCGTACGCCTCCAGCACCGTCTCGCGCACCTGGGCGAGCAGCTTCCGGAAGGACAGGCCGCCATCCACGTTCGCGCGCAGCACGAGCGTGTTGACGAAGAAGCCGATGAGCGCCTCCAGCTCCGAGCGCGTCCGCCCCGCGATGGGCGAGCCCACGCTGATGTCCTGCTGGCCGCTGTAGCGCGCCATCAGCACCTGCCACCCGGCGAGCAGCACCATGTACAGCGAGGCCCCCTCCCGCTGGGCCAGCGCCTTGAGGGCCGCGGTGAGCGACCGGGACAGGGTGAAGGCGAGCGTCGCGCCCGCGATGCCCCGCTCGGGCGGACGCGGGCGGTCCGTCGGCAGCTCCAGCACCGGCGGCGCACCGGCGAGCTTCCGCTTCCAGTAGTCCACCTGCCGCGCCAGGACGTCGCCCTGGAGCCGGCCGCGCTGCCAGGCGGCGTAGCGCGCGTACTGGATGGGCAGTTCGGGCAGCGGTGACGGCCGCCCCGAGGAGAAGGCCGCGTACAACGCGCCCACCTCACGGATCAGGACGCCCAGCGACCAGCCGTCCGACACGATGTGGTGCATGGTCACCACCAGGACGTGCTCGCGCTCTCCGAGCATGAACAACCGGGTGCGGATCAACGGCCCACGGCCCAGGTCGAAGGGACGGAGCATCTCCTGCTCCACCTGCCGATGGGCCTCCGCCTCGCGGCGGGCCTCGTCGACGGTGCGCAGGTCCACCCGGCCCAGCTCCAGGGACAGGGCAGGCTGGATGACCTGGATGGCCTGACCGTCGCGCTCCTCGAAGGTGGTCCGCAGGGAGTCATGCCGGCACACGACTTCGTGCAGGGCCTGCTCCAGGGCCGCCACGTCCAGCGAGCCCGCCAGCCGCACCGCCACGGGCACGTTGTAGAGCGCCGTCCCAGGCTCCATCTGGTCGATGAACCACAGGCGCTGCTGCGCGAAGGACAGCGGCAACGCCGCGTCCCGTGACACGGGCACGAGCGCGGGTGCCTTCGCGCGTCCGGCCTTCTCCAACCGGCTGGCGAGGGCTTGCACCGTGGGCGCTTCGAACAGAGCGCGCAGCGGCAGCTCCGCGCCCGTCTCCGCGCGCACCCGCGACACCACCTGCGTCGCGAGCAGCGAGTGTCCGCCCAGCGCGAAGAAATCGTCCTTCACGCCGACCTGGGGCACTCGCAGCACTTCGGCCCAGATGGCTGCCAGCTTCGCTTCCGTCTCCGTGCGCGGTGCCTCGTACTCATGGGTGGAGACCGGTGCCTCCGGATCCGGCAGGGCCTTGCGGTCCACCTTGCCGTTGGAGTTGAGCGGCAGCGCCTCCAGCACCACCACCGCTCCGGGCACCATGTACTCCGGCAGCCGCTGACGCAGGCTCGCCTTCAGCGCCTCCGCTTCCAGCGTCG